>CATPCN010000032.1 GCA_955652855.1 uncultured Chthoniobacterales bacterium
CGGCTCGGAGGTTGAAGAGGTGCTCGTGCTCGATCAATGCGCCGAGTTCGCTCACCAGCGACGCACACCCATGGGAGTCGTTGGCGATTTTCCTTCGACGCACAACGTGCTGATCAAACTCGAGCAATTTGGCCACAAGTTCCTGGCCCACTTTCACAGCCATCCGGGAACTGGCCCGGACGCCACGCACCCGTCTGGCACCGATGAACGCTTCCAGACGCGGCTTGAAAGCGGTGGGCATCTGGCGCTAATGGCCATCTTCAGCCGCGATGGCTATGTGCGGTTCGTCCGGATAGATCAGAATTTTGAAATCGAAATTTATGGAGAAGGAGTAGAGAATCATGCACCCGCCATTTACCGTCTCAAAAACCTCGATTAGCTTACGAGGGAA
This sequence comes from uncultured Chthoniobacterales bacterium, assembly GCA_955652855.1. The sequence goes on from CATPCN010000032.1 coordinate 392, forward strand.
AGCGATTCCCGGAGCCGAAGACCGGCAGAGGAAGATTCCCGGATTCGACCAGGAGGTCTTTTCTCGTAGCAAGGTGCTTTGTGTCGGCGCGGGCGGGATTATTTCCCAGATCGCGCCCACGCTGGTGCGCAAGGGCATCGGCGGCATTACCCTACTTGATCCTGACATCGTGGAGCCCAGCAATCTCAACCGGCAACGGTTGTATATAAAGGATATCGGCAACAACAAAGCGTTGGCCCTTGCTGGGAATCTGCAAGGTGAATGTATCGCCGGAACCGAGATCTGCGGTGTCCGACTCCGACTCGAGGAGGCAATAGCTCGCGAAATCGACCTCTCCTGCGGTGTCGCGATTTGCGGCGTGGATAATAATCCTGCTCGCGTTGCGGCCAGCCGGTATTTCCGCGCGGCGGATGTCCCTGTGATCTTCGCCGGAGTAAGTCTGAATGGCGACCACGGCTATGTGTTTGTGCAGGAAAGGCATGGTTCCTGCATCGCCTGTATGTTTCCGGACATAGTGAATGACGACCGTTATCCCTGTCCGAGAACACCTGCCATCGCCGACATCCTGCAGGCGGTCGGCTCACTGGCTGTGTACGCCGTCGATACCTTGCTCATGAAGCGTCCGCGCGCCTGGAACTATCGACGCATCTGTTTGGCGGATGGTTCGTTCGACGGCGCCTCGCTCGTGCCGGTTCGCGAGGGTTGTCAGATGTTCGTACTGGACGACGGTAAACATCGATCGGATTCAAATCACGACAGAGGAGAACTGCAATGGCAAGGTGGAGAAAGAACGAATCGTTAGGAAAGGCGCTCGCCCGAGAGGGCAGAGACATAGCGAAAGGCGTGGGCAAGAGGCTTCTGTCGATTGCAACGCTTGGACTCTATGAACCAAGAGGGAAGAATACAAGTTGGAAAAAGAGACGGCGGTGAATTCAGCGCGCGTATGAATATTGAGAAGATTCAAATCGGCTTCCGCTACCGAAAAGACCTCGGTGATCTGCGGACCCTCGCCGCAAGCATCGACGACGTCGGTCTGCTTCATCCGGTTGTGGTCACTCCAGAAGGCCGACTGATTGCAGGGCAGCGGCGGCTCGAGGCCTGCCGACTGCTTGGTTGGTCCGAGGTTCCTGTAACAGTAGTGGACCTGTACCAAGCCGCACGCGGCGAGGCCCACGAGAACTTTGTGCGCAAGGATCTTCTCCCCAGCGAGATCGTTGCACTAAAGCGTGCTATCGAGCCACTGGAGCGCCGCGAAGCCCGCCAGCGCCAGGAAGAGAGAGCGGACCTCTGTCATCCCGCCACTGTGGCGGAATGTCCGAGGGCCGATCCCGGTGACGCCCGCGACAGGATCTCCCGCTATTTGGGCCTGGGCAGAACGACAATCGAACGGGCTGAGGCCGTGGTCGAGGCGGCCGAGGAGGAACCGGAAGAATATGGTCACCTTGTCGAGCAGATGGACCGAAGCGGCAAGGTGGCTGGCGCCTACCGGCGACTGGAGGTTTTGAGACAAGCGAAGGTACTGGACGCTACGCCGCCCCAGCTGCCGTCCGGGCCATTCCAGGTGATTGTGGCAGACCCGCCGTGGAGGTACGACTCCGGCAACAGCCTGCCGTATCCAACCATGGACATCGAAGAAATCAAGGCAATGCCCGTGGTGGAGATCGCGGATGACAACGCGATCTTGTGGCTGTGGACGACCAATGCCCATCTGCGCATCGCCTTCGATGTGGTCGAAGCTTGGGGCTTTGAGTACCGAACACTGCTGACGTGGGTAAAGGACCGGATGGGCACTGGCGAGTGGCTGCGTGGGCAGACCGAGCAATGCATGTTGGCCATCCGAGGCAAGCCGGTGTTCCTGCACGGCAATCACACCACCGTCCTCGAAGCCGCCAGGCGCGAACATTCGCGGAAACCAGAGGAATTCTATGCGTTGGTGGAGGCGACGTCACCGGGCGGCAAACTGGAGTTATTCTGTCGCAAGCACCGCGACGGCTGGAGAGCGTACGGGAACGACACGCGCAGATTTTGATCGGAGAATGCATACGCTCGCTCAATGGCGTGATGTGCAAACCTGCATCTGCCTTCGCCATTCTCGTGTTGGGGTTTGCGGATACTCGAATTGTCTGCCTCGCACGCTTAACGTCCAGACCATCGGTCACGGCTGCTGCTGGTTCGCGCGAGTGTCGTCAACATAGGTCGCGGCGCGATATACTTCTCAGAATATGGATAAGAAAAAGGGGTTCAAGCTTGCTCCTACCGCTGCGAGCAAGCCTGCGACTCCGGAACTGCTGTTCAGCGATCTCAAGGGTCGTAGCAAGCAGATTCAGCACATCTGGGCGCACCAGGCTGATCTGCTCCGTTCTTACATGAAAGATCACACGCGAAAAGACATAGCACTTGAACTTCCAACGGGTGCGGGCAAGACCTTGGTTGGATCGCTCATCGGTGAATGGCGGCGCCTATTCTTCGGAGACAGAGTTCTGTACCTCTGTCCGACTCGCCAATTGGCGTATCAAGCTGCGGAGAGAGCCAAAGAGTACGGGATGAGAGTGGGGGTTCTCGTCGGCAAGAAGGCAGATTATGACCAGGATGTGCTCTCTGCGTACCTTGCAAGCAAGATGATGATCGTGAGCACATATTCGAGCGTCTTCAATGTGAGCCCTGCGTTGACCGATTCTCAGGTTATCATGCTTGATGATGCGCATGCCGCGGAAAACTACATCGTCAAAATGTGGTCGATCAGCGTATCACGGCTCGATCATCGAAAGCTTTATGCGGCATTGGTGAAGCTGTTTAGCGCGGCCTTGCCGAACTACATGCCGCCCGTTCTGGCTGACGACAATGCTGCGCCAAATCAAAAGCAATCGGTTGAGATGATCGCCGGCGTTGAATTTCAAGGCCGATTGGGGGAGCTCGAAAACCTTCTGGATGAATACAGCGACACCCTAGCTGGCGGCAAAGCCGGAAATGACAGCGTGTTTTGGGGTTGGAGGGCAGTAAGAGGTCACTTGGCGGCATGCCACGCATTCGTGTCATGGGACGAAATCCTAATTCGGCCGTGGATACCGCCCAGTATGTCCCATGAGGCGTTTGCGAA
>CATPCN010000033.1 GCA_955652855.1 uncultured Chthoniobacterales bacterium
AAAGCTTCATGCTTCAGCAGGAAGTTCCACTCTCCGGAAAAAATCTGAGCCGCGCGCGGGCAGCCACGGCGGAAGCCGGCGCCACCCTCGAGGATTTTCGACGAACACAACTCGATGTGCTCGCGCGCGCTCGGGCCGCCTTTCATCGGCTTGCAAACGAATATGGGCAGCTCGACGTGAACCGCGAAAACGTCGAGTTGCTCAATCAATTCGCCGAAATCAGCCGCCAGCGCTATGAAGTCGGCAACGCCAGCCAGGCGGATGTGCTTACTGCACAAACCGACGCGGCAAAGTTGATCGAAGCGCAGTTCGATATTCTCCGCCGGATTTCAGAGGCGCAATCGCAGCTCAACGTGCTTATGAATCGTCCAGCGCAATCGGCGCTCGGTGAACCAGCGGCGATCCCGTTTCAGTCAGCGCGCTTTTCGTTGCAAAATTTGCAGGCTGTCGCCCTCACCTCGCGACCAGAAGTGCAACGCGCGCAAAGCCGTGCCGAAGCGGAGAAGTTCCGTGTCGAGCTCGCGAACCGCCAATGGTTCTCCGACCCAACGCTTAACGTACAGGCGCAGCGATACAACGACGCGGGACAGGCAGTGAGCGAGCTCGACGTCGGCGTTTCGATTGGGTTGCCGTTTTTGAATGCCAGAAAATATTCTGCGGAAGGGCTCGAGGCGCGGCGGAATTTCGAAAGCGCACAGCACGAACTCGAGTCCACGCGCACCGAAACACTGGGCTTGGTCCGCGATCAGCTCAAGAAAATCGAAACGGCGGCTCATCACTACGAGCTTTATCGTGACAAGATTCTCCCGCTGGCGCGACAGACGGTGCAGTCGAATCGCGCCGCCTACGAGACAAGCAGTGCAAACTTTTTGGCGCTGATCACTGCGCAACGTGTGCTGCAAGACGTTGAATCGATGTCGATCAATCATCTGGCCGACTATCAAGTCGCGCTCGCTGAGCTCGACGCGATCATCGGCGTGGGCGACGGCGCAGCCGGGAACGCTCCGCCACCAAGAAAAGGAAGCAAACGACCATGAAGAAACTATTTCATAACACAATCTGTCGGTTGGCGATCGCTGCGTTGCTGCTGATAAGCGTTCCGGCCTGCTCGAAACGCGGTGGCGCGGGCAGCAAAGACAGCAACATCGATTACTGGACGTGCACGATGCACCCGTCGGTGCATTCGAAGGATCCCGGGAAATGTCCCATCTGCTCGATGGACCTTGTGCCGGTGATGAAAGGCGCCGCCGGTGGCGCATCGCCCACTCCTGCCGCCACTCCTGATAAATCAGGCGGAAAGAGCGACGAGATGAAAAACATGCAGGGCATGGGGAATATGCCGGGCATGCCAGGGATGAAAGGCGGCGCCACGAAAGGAGCGGAAGAAAAGCCGGGCGAATTCGTTGTGCCCGTTGAGCGCCAGCAACAGATCGGCGTCACCTACGCCACCGTGGAAACGAAACCGCTCAATCACAGCATTCGCGCCGTCGGCCGGGTCGTGCCGGAAACGCAAAGGGTTTGGCGCGTCGTCTCGCGAACGTCCGCCTACGTGCAGGAGCTCGGTGTCAACGCTCCAGGCGAGCTTGTGAAAAAAGATCAAGTGTTGATGAAACTCTACAGCCCCGAGTTGCTCACGACGCAGCGCGAATTGATCGACCTGCTCAAGACGCGCGATCGCACGCCCAAAAACACGCACTCGGCGCGGGAAGATTTCCAACGCCTGATCGAATCGGCAGAACGCCGGCTCCAGCTCTGGAATGTTACTGACGAACAGATCGCGAAGATTGAACAAACACGGCAGGCCGAGGAATCGCTTCCGATCCTTTCGAAAGTTGATGGCATTGTGCAAAGCCTTCCTGTCACGCAGGGGGCGAACATCGCGATGGGCAGTCCGCTCGTGGAGGTGGCTGATCTGTCGGTCGTGTGGGTGTGGGGCGAGTTCTATCAGGATGAATTGCCGATGCTCCGACTCGGGCAGGAGATCACAGTGACGTCGTCGTCTTATCCGGGCGAACAATTCAAAGGTCAGCTCACGCTTGTCGATCCATTCATTGATGACACGAAACGAACCGGCCGGGTGCGGCTCGATATTCAGAACCCCGACCTAAAACTCAAGCCGGATATGTATGTCGATCTTGTGCTCGACATGGATATGGGAAGATCGCTCGTCGTGCCCGTGAGCGCGGTCATGCCGACTGGCAAACGAAACATTGCGTTTGTCGATAAAGGGAACGGCAAACTCGAGCCACGCTTTCTCGAGCTGGGTGGGAAATATGGCGAAGTGTATGCCGTCAACAGCGGCTTGAAGGAAGGCGAACGGGTCGTAGCGAGCGCGAATTTTCTAATCGACGCCGAATCGAAAATCCAGGGGGCTCTTAAATCGTGGTGAACGACGACGCTATTGATTCTACTGACGAGGCTCGGATTAAGCGAGACGGTTCTCCTTTCATCGAGCGCGTGATCGAAGCGAGTGCGCGGAACAAGTTCCTCGTTTTTATTTTTATCATCTTCGGTATCGCGACCGGAATCTGGGCGCTGCAGAGGACGTCGCTCGATGCCATTCCAGATCTGAGCGACGTGCAGGTGATCGTCTATACGGATTGGGAAGGACGCTCACCCGATTTGATCGAAGATCAAATTACTTACCCGGTTTCCTCCAAGTTCATCGCTGCGCCGAAAGTAAAGTTTGTGCGCGGCGAATCGATGTTCGGCAAATCGTTCGTTTATGTCATTTTTCAGGACGGCACCGATATTTATTGGGCGCGTTCGCGTGTCATCGAATATTTAAATTCGGTGCGCGGTTCTCTGCCCGAAGGTGTGAATCCCGTCATCGGCCCCGACGCCACGGGTGTGGGTTGGGTTTACGAATACGCGCTGGTCGATGAGACCGGAAAACATAATCTGGCGGAGCTGCGGAGCATTCAGGATTGGAATCTCCGTTACGCTCTTTCCTCAGTAAAAGGCGTCGCCGAAGTCGCGCCGGTCGGCGGTTTCGTCAAGCAGTACCAAGTCGATCTCGATCCGAACAAGCTGCTCGGTTACGGCATTCCACTGTCCGATGTCGTCGCGAAAATAAAGATGAGCAATGCCGACGTGGGCGGCAAAACCTTCGAGGTTGCGACTGCGGAATATTTCGTGCGGGGTCGCGGCTACATCAAGAGCGTGGCAGACATCGAGAACATTGTTCTCAAGGTCACTAATGGGACGCCGGTTTATATAAAAAATGTCGCGACGGTTCATCTCGGTGGCGACATCCGCCGCGGCGTAGCGGAACTGGACGGCAAAGGCGAGACGGTTGGCGGCATCGTCGTCATG
>CATPCN010000034.1 GCA_955652855.1 uncultured Chthoniobacterales bacterium
ATCGTGATTTTGGAGACTACAGATTCTGTTGGCAAGAGATAAAGGGTACCCGGTTTATGCGTATGCGTCGCTCTCTGGCTGAACTCCTCGGGCTGGTTTTTGCCAGCGTCGCCGCGCAATCCTGGCATGACGATTCGCACTATATGTCGCTAGGGCCGAAGCGCGGGTATTACGTGGTGCGCCCCGGCTTCGCTCTGAGCTACAAGCTCGGCCTCGGAAGTGCGCCAATCAGCGCGATACCGCCGATCACGTGCGCCACGGCTACGGCAGCGATGCGCGGACAGCTGGCGATGGCTGGCTGGGAACGAGGAGATCGCTAACCGGCCGGAGCCAGCGTGAAGCGGTGCGACATAGACCGGCAGCGCGACAATGGGGAGCGGTCGAAAGACCGCGAGTCAATGCGACGAACTGACGCCAATTTTTGTGACGATCATCAAACGAGCGAAGGCGTAATCCATTGCAGGACTTCTTAACTCATCCGTTTTCCTTCCGCCGTCTCGTAGTGTCGTCGTTCAGTTGCTAGAAAAAAGACCGCCATTAGCGTAAACGACCGTCGTGTTTTTCCCATTCCGGCTGGCATCTTTGATTTTGCCCTATTGAGCTTCCAAGTGCGCATGTGAAGATTGGCCGCAAAACAAACTGCTGCCGCGGCAAACGACAGCGCGAAAGTTAACTTCAAGCGCGCGCGACAGTTGTGGCGAAAATGATTAGCACTAGGGCAAGGTAGTTGATTGTGGCTGGGAAAGCCGCCGCAAAAGACAATCAATTACGTGGCGGCGCGCAAAGCAGACCGTTGTTGTAGGATCTGATCACAAAGGCAATCAGCTCGGGTTGGAAGGCCACCAGAATGGAAGTCGCTAAAGGCGCGACATGGCGTGGGTCAGCGGCACCTATGAGGTAACTAGCAAAGGCGCGAGCGGCAAGCTGACTAACGACCACGGCAAGTATCTCGAAGTGTGGAAAAAGCAGGGCGACGGCCAATGGAAATGCACCGCCGATATGTGGAATTCCGATCTGCCAACAGCAGCCCCTGCGGAGTAAAAGGAATCGCCGCGGCAGATTGGATTCCTTCAACCTGCTGCAGCGCCCCTTCGGCAACGCTGTTCAAGGCGGGTAAGTATCGCGCAAGTGTGCACGGCATCATCACGGCTGCCGTAACGCGGTTTCATAGCGTCAAAGCAGCGAAAGAAGCCCCTTTTCGCGTCCCCCCATCGCAGTTCACGCAGCTGTGTCATTTCGTAGAACGTCCGTGCGATGTCCGGTCGACAGTGCGAGTTTGGCGCGAGAGATGTCGCTGAGGTAGTTGCGGTCCACACTCGAGACGAACGTCCGGACAAAGCTGCGGATGATCTCGCGTTCACGCTGCGGCTAAGCTGCGGATTAGCTCGCAACGATCTCGGAACTTCCGCGGCTGTTAGCGCGACAATGTCGCGGCATTGTTCATCCGTACGACCAGTGCATGATTAAGTCGCCAACGCTGCACTAACTGAACCGCTGACGCGGCCGCGAACGCGTGGTGAACTGTGAATGAAATCGCACGATTCGTGCGCAAACGCAGCGTTGTCGCAGCAGCCACGCCGCTCGCCGACACGATCACACTCCGATTGCCGCAACGTTCACGGTTGCGTCAATCATCAGTCAACGGTGCGACACTGACGATTCAGAAAAGCCTTATTTTGCTAAGGGGTAGGGCGTCTCTCCTAACAAAGCCCACGGTCTCTTCCATGGGCAAAGACGCGTTGAGCTACTTTTGTCCGCATTATTCCCACGCCTTTTCGCGTGCAAACGTTGCTCCGGATTTGGTGCTTCGATGCGTTTCGGTACGCGCACGATGGAAAATATGTTGTCCATCAGACATACGCAAAGTCCGCAAGATAAGCTTGCACTGCTGAACTGCAGGCGGCTTCCAGCTCGGCTTAACAGTTCGGAAACGGCGCTTCTCCTCGGGGTTCACGATCATGACATTGCTCCGCTGGTGTCGGCGAAGCTCTTGCACCCGCTCGGCAAGCCGGCACAAAACGCCCCGAAGTATTTCGCGGCAATCGATGTGACAGCGAGAGCAGAAGATCGTGAATGGCTCTCAAATGCGACCAAGGCGCTGGCCCGGCACTGGCAAGCGAAGAACCGCCAGCGGTCGTGGAACTGCGTATTGAAGCTCGGTGCAACGAACTCGGAGACTAGGTGAATAACGCCTTTCGATGAAGAAGTCTTCGATGCATCGGTTTTCCGAGAACAGAGAAACGGCGGGGACGGGAGATGTAGTTCGGGGCGCGTCATGGTCTTGGCCTGATTTGATCGCCTTAACCTGCCCGTCGCGGCGAGCGACCGTCAGCGTTGGGAAAATCTCTGGCCAACTTGTTAGCGCAACGGCGAAGCGCGCAACCCTGCAAATCGAATGACTTTCTGCGTCGCGTCGGCTGCATAGTCTTCGAGAGCGGGGCAAATCACAACTCCTCCTCTAGCGTAGGCTTCATGCACGGCGCGGCTACCATGTCCCAATGCTTCCTGAGCAAACCTTTGTGGATATCCGCACGCTTTCGCCCGTTGTGCCCACGCGTGCCGATACGAGTGCAAGCTGACGCCGTGAACGCTCGCGACTCGACAACGCCGACGAAACTCTGCCGAGCGGTGGTTGGCAGAAGTTCGCTTGATTGTCGGAAACAGATCGCCGAAGTGCGGAAGCGATTGCAGGAGTTTCCTTAGCTTTCGCCCAATCGTTAGGCGAGCCGGTTCGCTGAACGGTCCGAGTTTTTTGCGCCGGTAAATCAAGACACCAGTCTTCCAATCGATGTCCTCTGCTCTGAGGTTTACTCCGTCCGTTTGCGAGGCTCCGGTTTCGTAGAGCAGCTCGTAAAACGCCCGACGTTCACGGTTCTGCTCGGAAGCGATGATTGTTACATGTTCCTCGGCCGTGATTGCTCTCTTACTTTGGCTTCGGATTTTAGGCCAGGCTCGTTTTGCGAGGATGGGCCAAGGGAGCCAACCCAGATCGAGAGCCAAGTTGTGCAGTCGCCGCAAGTAGTGAGCAACGCAGTTCCCGTTTGCGTGGATGATCGCGAGCAAGTCTGCGCCCGTTGTTTGGACGAGCGGTTTGCTACGAATTGGATCGTACGCTTTGCTGCGAAATCCCCGCGCGCATCGTTGCTGCGTTGTCGGAATTCCGTGCGTTGCCATTTCGTCCATCACGGCTTGCCATGTTCGCTGAGCCATTTTGGGATCGTGTGCAGCCAGATAGGCCCGGGCCAGATTAAGATTGAGCGTCGGCTCTCGATGCGATTCGTTCATCGCATTGAGCAGGCGCTCAGCTTCGTGTCTGTCAGTTGTGCGA
>CATPCN010000035.1 GCA_955652855.1 uncultured Chthoniobacterales bacterium
GACGTCGGCCGCGCTGACCAGATCGCCGTTGCCGATCACTGGAATGGAAACGGCGTTCGCGACTTCGCCGATCACGTTCCAGTCGGCGTCGCCGGAATAACCTTGCGCGCGGGTGCGACCGTGCACGGCGAGGGCAGCGACACCGGTCTCTTCGAGGATTCGCGCAACGCGCGGCGCGTTGATTGAGTTCGCGTCCCATCCGATGCGAATTTTTGCAGTGACCGGTAGCGGCGCAATCGCGCGCACGACTGCGCTCGCGACCGCAGCCAACGTCGGACAATCTTTTAAGAGCGCGGAGCCGCCGTTCTTCGAGACGACTTTGTTGACCGGACAACCAAAGTTAAGATCGACAAAATCGGGCCGCACCCAATCGACAACTTGCCGCGCGGCCTCCGCCATGTGTTCTGCATCGGCGCCGAAAAGTTGCACGCCGATCGGACGCTCGCATTCGTCAAAATCGAGATATTCGCGCGTCCGCTCGTTGCGACGAAATACACCTTCGGCCGAAACAAATTCCGTCACGAGCACATCGGCCCCGCGTTCTTTGCACAGCTGCCGGAAGATCTTGTCGGAAACTCCGGCCATCGGCGCGAGGTAAAGCGGGAAGCCGTCGGTAAACCAAGGCAAGGGAGACATGTCGATCTTTCAGTTATGGACTGCGGTTTGCAACAGGTTGGTCACTTCGTTCTGCACGCTCTCGATTTCATCGAGTCGTAGTTGCGGGTCGCGAATGACGAAGACGTCGCCGTTCTTAGCATGTTCGTAAATGAGAATTCGGCCCTGCTCTGTTTGCTCACTCTTGATTTGTTTCAGCGCTCGTTTTCGCTCGAGCATGACCGCGAGGACGTAGCACGCATTCGGCGCGGCGCTCTCCGAGAGCAAGCGCCGCAGTAGGGCCTCCGCGTTTTCCTTGGCGAGCGGTTCAGGCGGCGCGGGCAGCGGTGGTTCATAGCGCGATTTCCAAAACGAAAACGGATGAATGTTTTCGTTGCGCTGCGACCAGGCTTCTTCGCTCAAATCTTCACGCCGAAACCCTTCACCTTCGCGAAAAAGCAATGTGTAAAAAGATTCCCCCGCAGCGAATGGTCGATGCGTGACGGCGCAAGCATCGGTGCGATGTTTGATTGGCCATTCAGGCTCGAGCGGATTCACGCGACAATATACGACGGCCGACCAAAGATTGAAATGACGGCGCGCTCCGGTTCGTGGCGCGCAAATAGAGTAGGTAAAGACCGATCGCTGCAAAAAGAAGATTCGGCGTCCAGGCCGCGGTCCACGCCGGAATCCGATAACCTTCGCCCAGCGCGAGAAATAAATGTGTCAGGAAATTCATGGCGAAGACAAGAATGATCGAGGCAGCGACGCTGGAGAGAATTCCGCGGCGCGAATAACCAATGCCGAGCGGCGCCGCAATGAAAACCACGACCAGACAAGTCCACGGCAGGGCCAGGCGATATTGCAGATGGGTGGAAAAGGGCGCGAGCAACGGCCCCGGGAAATCATCATTGAATCGCAGGTAATCGCGCAGCTCCGGCACGCTCAGATATTCGGCGCGGAAATTTGCGCTGCTTAATCGGAACGGCGTCTCGCTCCAATGCGTGATGACGAGCGAAGGGAGATTTTGCTCCGAGGTGATATTGCCCGATGCATCGTAGTTAACGACTTTGACCTCTTGCAAGTCCCACGCCTTCGTCTCTGGTCGGTAAAATGCGCGCGCCGCCATATAATTAGTTACGATATTGTCACGCATATCCTGCTGAAGAATTTGCACGGTCGTGAATTCGTTGCTGCCGCGACGGAACCGCTGGATAAACCATGTTCGATCGTCGGTTCGGTTCCGAAAAATTTGGCCCTCGATCCGCGTCTCGCGATGCTCGCGAGCCCCTTCAAAAAAGGTTTTGCGCGCAAGATCGGCATGCGGCGCGAGCGCATAATTCAAACCAAAGCTCGCGAGCGTAGTGAGAACGCCCATGGCAAACAGCGGAAGCAGCACGCGCGAAATACTCACGCCGGCCGTGAGCATCGAGACAATTTCATTGGCCCGCGACATCCGGCCAAGGCAAAAAAGCAAAGCGAGCAGCAACGAGACCGGCAGCAAGATAACAAGGACTTGTGGGAGCTGCGTGAGATAATATTGCGCGACACGATACAGCGGCAGATGCGCGTCGAGAAAACTCGAAATGTTATCGCTGACGTCGAAGATCACCCAAATCGAAATAAAACCGGCGATACAATAAACATATGCCTGCAAAAAATTGCGAATGACGTAGCGATCGAGCAGTCTCACGAAGTAAGTTAATTAAAGACCAATTTCGATGATCGCGTTGAAAGATTCTCTTGGCACTGAATTTGTCGAACGAATTCGCACGATCTTTTCCGAGAACGGCCGGCTCGCAAAAGCGAGAAATTTCGAATATCGCCCCGAGCAACAAGCGATGGCCGCAGCCGTCGCGCATGCGCTTGAGGAGGAGCGTCATCTCGTGATCGAAGCCGGCACCGGGATTGGCAAGTCGCTGGCGTATCTCGCGCCTTCGATTCTCCACGCTCTCGAGCAAAAAAAGAAAGCGATCGTCTCGACCTACACGATCAGTCTGCAGGAGCAGCTTCTTCATAAAGATATCCCGATCTTGAAAAAGGTGCTGCCCGTCGAGTTCGAGGCCGCACTCATGAAAGGCCGCCAAAATTATCTTTGCCCGCGTCGGCTTGAGCGCGCGCTGCAGCAAGCCACCGAGCTTTTCACCACATCGGAGCAAGCAGAGCTCGCTCGGATTGTCGATTGGGCGCGCGTGACGAAAGACGGCTCACTGAGCGATCTCTCTGTCGAACCCGACGCGAAAGTTTGGGCGCAAGTTTGTAGTGAGCCCCACATCTGCACCAGCAAGACGTGCGGACAAAACTCGATCTGCTTTTTCCAGCTAGCGCGCAAACGATTGCTCGCGGCTGACCTCATCGTGCTCAATCACACGTTGCTGTTCAAGCTGCTCGGTGGCGCGGAAGAACAGGAAGAACGCGAGAGCGGGTTTCTTTTTCCAAATGACTTCATTATTTTCGACGAAGCGCACACCGTCGAGCAAGTCGCTTCGCGTCAGGTCGGCATCGGCATTTCGCAGTACGGGCTAAGATCGACAATTCAACGCCTCTACAACGCGCGCACGCGCAAGGGCCTCTTCACGGTCACGCGCGATGCCGAAGGCGTCAGGCTCGCCGCCGACCTCGTCGACAAGATCGACAATTTTTTCTGGAGCGTGGGCGAGCGCTGCGATTTCCGCAAAGGGCGCGAGTTCCGCATTCGCGAACCGGAGATTGTTCCTGACACGATCGGTTCGATCCTGATTACGCTGCAAGCACGCATCGCCGCGATCGTGAAGCGAGCGGATGACGAATTTTTAAAAGCCGAGTTGCAAGATCTCGGAGGCCGGGTCCGCGATGCGCGCGTGGGAATCGCGACCTTTCTCGAACAAAGCGCGCACGAACATGTTTACTGGGTCGAGCAAACCGGAAAGGCCGCGCAGTTTCTTTCGCTCAACGCCGCGCCCATCGACATCGCGCCGGTGCTGCGCCGGATGCTTTTCCGGGAAGATCGTTGCTGCGTGATGACGAGTGCCACGCTTTCTGTCGGTCGGCCCGATCTCGCCTATTTTCGTCGTCGCATCGGCGCGGGCGATGTCGATCCAATTCTGCTCGGCAGTCCATTCGATTTTCACGAGCAGATGAAATTGTTTGTCGTAAAAAAAATGCCGGACCCGCGCGATGCCGGTTACAACGAAGCTCTCGCGCATTGGGTCGGGCATTTTGTTGAAGAAACCGACGGCCGCGCCTTCGTGCTCTTCACGAGTTATCGCGGCATGCAACAGCTCGCTGCGGACATGACGCAATTTTTTGCGAAGAAGAAAATGAACTTGCTCGTGCAAGGACAAGGCATGCCGCGCGGTTATTTGCTCGAACAATTTAAAAAAACGCCGCGCAGCGTCCTTTTCGGTACAGACAGTTTTTGGATGGGCGTCGATGTTCCCGGCGACGCGCTCTCGAACGTGATCATTACGCGATTGCCATTCGCCGTGCCGGACAGTCCGCTCATCGAAGCGAAGCTGGAGTTGGTGGAGGAGCGGGGCGGCGATCCGTTCACCGAGTATTCGCTCCCGGAAGCGATTTTGAAATTGCGTCAAGGTGTCGGCCGTTTGATTCGCACAAAAAGCGATCGCGGCATTGTTGTGATCCTCGACAATCGCATTGTGACCAAACCGTACGGCCGCGCCTTTTTGCAGGCTCTCCCGAAGTGTCCGGTGCAAATTGTCTGACGATGCCGAACTATTCCACTCCTCATTTGAAAAAGTTTCGATTACGCTCTCAGCAGAATAATGCCCGATGATTTAAAGAATGCGCTGAGCGAGTTCGTTCGATTCGTGCAGACGTTGCGCGGCGACGAAAAGAGTGAGGCGCAGAGTTTTCTCGATCATTTCTTTCGCGCGCTCGGACACGACGGCGTGATTGAAGCGGGTGCGACGTTTGAGTTTCGTGTCGCGAAGAAACCGGGCTCGCCACAACTCGAACTGATTAAAGGCAACGGCGCATCGCCGCGAGCAAAAGGCGGAAAGAAGTTCGCCGATCTTCTTTGGCCAGACCGCGTGCTCATAGAGATGAAATCGCGTGGCGAAAATCTCGAAAAGCATTACGACCAAGCCTTCGACTATTGGAGCCACATCGTTCTGCACCGACCACCGTTCGTGATCCTTTGCAACTTCGATGAGTTCTGGATTTACGATTTCAACACCCAGCTCTTCGATCCGATCGATCGCATCCCGTTAGGCGCGCTGCCTAGCTGCTTGAATAGATTGCATCGTAGTTGCAAAACACTGGATGGCTCGCCAACATCATAACGCGGATCATCCTGAACTCGGTTTACCCGAAGTTCGGAAACTCTGGCAGACGGAAGGCCTTTTCTCCGACCATTATCTCAAGGCACGTCTCCGACAGAATGCATGGTGGCCAGGCGATACCGCCGCGGAGCCGACATGGCGATTTTGCAAGGAGCTCTATGAAAAGCGCTACATCGCCGGCATCCTCTACAATTCGCAAAACGTACCGTTATATTTATTTTGCTTTGCATCGGCGAATCCAAAGGGCGCGCCGACGGCACTGAAGATCGCAAATGATTTACTAAAGCGGCTGAACTGAATGGCTGCGAATTCTCACATCGAATGGACGGAAGCCACGTGGAACCCGGTCACGGGTTGTACGAAAGTCAGCGCCGGTTGCAAGAATTGCTACGCGGAGCGGTTGGCGCGCAGACTTCACGCGATGGGAAATCGTCGGTACGCAAACGGGTTTCGCCTGACGATGCACGAAGACGTTGTCGATCTACCGCGATCATGGGCGGCTGGACGAATGATTTTCGTGAATTCAATGAGCGATCTTTTTCATCGCGATGTCCCGCTCGAATTTATTGAGCAGGTATTCCAAACGATGCGCGATTGTCCGCAGCACACATTCCAGATACTTACCAAACGCAGCGATCGCGTGCGGCAACTCGCAACGCAGATCGATTGGCCGGCAAACGTGTGGATGGGAGTGAGCGTGGAAGATGCGAAGGTGCTTTCACGTGTTGATGATCTGCGCTTTGTTCCCGCAGCGGTGCGGTTTCTCTCTTGCGAACCATTGATCGGTTCGCTCGCGGGCATTGATCTGCGAAATATTCAGTGGGTGATTGTCGGAGGCGAGTCAGGTCCCGGTGCTCGTCCAATGAAGATCGAGTGGGTTCGCGAAATTTTTCGCTCATGTCGCAAACAGGATGTTCCATTCTTTTTCAAACAGTGGGGCGGCGTTCGAAAGGATTTAACCGGGCGATTGCTCCGCGGAAAAACCTACGACGAGATGCCGCACACCGTTGCGGCATAATTACCCACCGCTTTTACCGGCCGGTATTGTCTCATCATAAGAGAGGCAGTGAATGTTCACTTGAACATATAACGCGATTCCGCTTAAATGGAGCGCGTGAAGCGCTCCACTTCTCCGAATTCCCAAGCGGCAAAAGATCGAGAACAACAGATCGAGCGCATTTTGGAGATCCTGCGCAAGTGGGGCATTCACACAGTTGGACAACTCGCTGCGCTCGATAAGGA
>CATPCN010000036.1 GCA_955652855.1 uncultured Chthoniobacterales bacterium
TGCTTAACACCGCGATCAAATGCCGACAGTCGCGACAAAACTGACGCATGCACCGCCGCAGTCAGCGCAATGTTTTGGCCATCGTGCGCATTGCCCGCATACCATTTCATGTCTGCAGCGGAAACGTGATTTTCACTGGAAGCGTTGGATGGGACGCCGTCGGGTGCGAGTGCGTAACTTTCCACACCGACGCCGCGACCGCTTGAGTTAAAATGAATGCTAATGAAGAGCGCGTTCACAAAGCGATTCGCAAATGCAACTCGATCCTCCAGCGAGACCCCCACGTCCGTCGTGCGCGTCATTTCCACTTTGAAGCCGGCACGAAGAAGTTCTTCACGCGCCGTCAATGCGACATCGAGCGCGAATGCTTTTTCACCGCCCCAACGATTCGACGCGCCTTGGTCGGTCCCGCCGTGCCCCGGATCGAGAACCACGGTTTCGATTTTCTGCGCTTTCTGCATGCGGCTCGGGCGCAAGACCGGTTCGATGATTTTGCTCACGTCCATCACCGAAACGATCGCATCGTCGCCATTGTTCGAGATTGGGAAGTCGGTGAAAAATCGGAAGCCGTTTATGTAAAGCTCGCTCGCCCCGACTTCGGCGCGCAGCCGGCGGCGATCACCGCGCAACGACACGCTGCTGCTCACCCTTGTGTATTCGGAAAATTGATAGAATTGCGCGACGTTCGCGAACGTCACATAATCGCGATTTTGCTGCCGGATCACCGTCCAATCCGCGCCGAGCGCGGTCGTGACTTGCAGCATCGCGACAGCAAAAAAGAGCTTCCCGGCCTTCATGTCTGGTGAAACTGGCGGCAGCCGCGTCGCCCCGCAAGTGTTTTGCCATCCGCTACCTTTTCATTTTGCAAACGTGCGCCGCCCTCGGATGATTCCATCGCGATGCCCGAACTCACGAAGACTTACGATCCCACGACGGTGGAGCCGAAATGGTACAGCCGTTGGATCGACAAGAATTATTTCTACGCCGACGAGCATTCGTCGAAACCCCCTTTTTCGATCGTTATGCCGCCGCCGAACATCACCGGCGTTCTGACGCTCGGTCACGTGCTCAATACCACCATCCAGGACATTCTCGCGCGGCGCGCGCGGATGCTCGGTCACGAAGTGCTTTGGCTTCCGGGAACAGATCACGCAGGGCTTGCCACGCAAATTGCCGTCGAAAAATCGTTGCGCCAAACTGAAAAGATCTCGCGGCACGATCTCGGGCGCGATGAATTCGTTCGCCGCATCTGGGAATGGCAGAAGAAACATGGCGGCATCATCATCGAGCAGCTCAAGCGCCTCGGTTGCTCATGCGATTGGTCGCGCGAACGTTTCACTCTCGACAAACAATATTCGCGCGCCGTTCAAAACGTTTTTGTCGATCTTTACAAGAAAGGGCTGATCTATCGCGGCCGTCGCATGATCAACTGGGATCCGGCGGCGCAAACTGCGCTCTCCGACGAAGAGGTCATTTCCAAACTGCAGAAGGGAAATTTATACTTCGTTCGCTACCAAATCGTCGAAGAGCCCGACCGATTCATGGAAGTCGCTACCACCCGGCCGGAAACAATCATGGCCGATACGGCGGTGGCGGTTCATCCGGGCGACAAGCGTTATGTCGATCTTATCGGCAAACACGCGTGGCGTCCGCTCGCGCGCGAAAAACTTCCAATTATTGGCGACGGAGCGATCGATCCGGAATTCGGCACCGGTGTTTTAAAAGTTACGCCCGCGCACGACAAAATCGATTTCGAGATTGGTCAACGCCACGAATTGCCGGTTGTCGATGTTTTGACGCCGGACGGACGCATCGATTGCCCGGCGGTGCCGGAATTGCATGGTCTTGATCGATTCGAAGCGCGCAAAAAAGCGGCGGAATTATTGCAAGACACGGGACTGCTTTCGAAAACCGAGCCGTACGAAAACAACGTTGGCTTCAGCGAGCGCAGCGAAGTTCCGATTGAGCCGCGCGTAAGTGAGCAATGGTTTCTGCGCTATCCGAAAACGAAAGAAGCGCTCGCCGTCGTGCGCGAGCATCTCATCCGCTTCTTTCCCGCGCACTGGGAAAAAATTTACGCACAATGGCTCGAGAACATTCAAGACTTGTGCATCAGTCGCCAGGTTTGGTGGGGCCATCGCATTCCGGGGTGGTATTCGAAACCGGAAACCGGAAACCGGAAACCCGAGAGCAAGAACATTCATGTCGGGATTGAGCCGCCGTCGGATGAGGGAAACTGGATTCAAGATCCCGACACGCTCGACACTTGGTTCTCATCGTGGCTCTGGGCCTACGAGACGATGGACGAAGAGACGCGGAAAAAGTTTTATCCGACGAGCGTGCTCGTGACCGCGCCGGACATTATTTTCTTCTGGGTCGCGCGCATGATTATTGCCGGGCTCGAGTTCAAGCCCGGAAAAACGAAGCGCGACGAAGACAACATTCCGTTTCGCGACGTTTATTTTACCGGACTGATTCGCGACAAGCAGGGACGTAAAATGTCCAAGTCGTTAGGCAATTCGCCCGATCCGCTCGAGCTGATTGCAAAATACGGCGCGGATGGATTGCGCTTCGGCCTCATGCGCATCGCACCGAGCGGACAGGATATTCGTTTCGATGAAAAACAAATCGAAGAGGGTCGCAACTTTGCTACGAAACTCTGGAATGCGGCGCGTTTTCGCCAAATGCACGGACCCAGTGCCGCGGAGCCTAAGATCGACATAAAAAAAATGTCGATCTTAGCGGTCGAAGTTCTGGCGCGACTGAATGAAACGCTCGACGCGATCGACGCGGCGTATCGCGAGTATCAATTCAACGTGGTCGCGCAACGCCTTTACGATTTCTTCTGGAGCGATTATTGCGATTGGTTTGTCGAAGCGGCCAAGACAGAAATTTTCAGCGAAGATGCATCGCGAAAGAAATCCGCGCTGGCGGTGATGGACTTGGTTCTCTCGGCGATGTTGCGTTTGCTGCATCCATTCATGCCGCACATCACCGAAGAGCTTTGGTCGCTCCTTGGTTTTGGAAAGGAATCGATTCAGTTCGTTGCGCCGCCCGAGAAGATTGCATTGCAAGATGTCGATCTTGCGACTCCGAGAAAACGTGTGGCTGCGATCTATGAGACCGTTCAAATCGGACGAAACCTGCGCGCGGAGGCAAAGATTCCCTCGAACAAGAAAGCGCGATTCATTTTGCGCGGCACCGATTCGAAGATCGCGAACGAGCTGGCGACAATCTCACGGTTGATGAACGCCGAGGAGGTAAAATTGGATCGAGATCATAA
>CATPCN010000037.1 GCA_955652855.1 uncultured Chthoniobacterales bacterium
ACGTGGTGCTTTATCCGAATCCGCGCGGCAGCACGACTTATGGCCAGGATTTTGGCAACGTCATTCAGTATCATTATCCGGGCGACGACTTCAAAGATCTGATGGCCGGCGTCGATGAATTGATCCGGCGCGGTTATGTCGATGAAAAGAAAATGGGCGTGACCGGCGGCAGTGGCGGCGGATTGCTCACGGATTGGGTGGTGGGGCAAACGACCCGCTTCGCCGCCGCGGTGGCGCAACGCGACATCGCGAGCTGGACCGATTGGTGGTATACGGCGGACTTTACTCTCTTCCAACCGAATTGGTTCAAAGGTGCGCCGTTTGATGAGGAACAAGATTTCAAGGCGCGCTCCCCGATCACTTATATCAAGAATGTAAAGACGCCGCTCATGCTGATTCTGGGCGAAGCGGATTTTCGCACACCGCCGAGCGCTGGCGGCGAGCAAATGTTTCGCGCATTAAAGTTCCGCAAGATTCCGACAGTGATGGTCCGTTTCCCTAACGAGTCGCACGAATTGTCGCGCTCAGGTCAGCCATGGCATCGCGTCGAACGGCTCGAGCAGATCGTCGGCTGGTTCGATCACTGGTTGAAAAACGTGCCGAAACCGGAGTATGACGTCACGTCGGACAACGAGGTGCTCGCGCGGCCTAACGAGTCGTCCGCAAAACAAAAGCCGCCGCTCTGATTGCAGATTGGAAGGACCGGCGGAGCCTGCACTGAGCTAAGTCGAAGTGTCCCGTCCGGGGGTTTTTGATTGGACGACACGGAGGTCGTCCCTCCATTATCTTGAGCTTATGGCTTCCACGTCCCTCTGGCCGCGCTTTCAAAAATATTTTCTCCGTTACGACGATCTCGATTTTTCCATCGACATCAGCCGCATGCGCTTCGCCGATGATTTCTTTGGCAAAATGCAGCCTCGCGTGGACAAAGCGCTCGCTGCCATGGCCGAGCTTGAAAAAGGCGCCATCGCAAATCCGGACGAGCAACGCATGGTGGGGCATTATTGGCTGCGCGATGCGACGCTGGCGCCTAACGACCAGCTGCGGCGCGACATTGAGGAAACAAACGCGCGCATCAAGAAATTCGCCGCCGATGTGCACAGTGGAAAAATCAAGACGGCCGCCGGCGAAAAGTTTAAACACGTTTTGCTGATTGGAATCGGCGGCTCAGCGCTCGGGCCGCAGTTCATCGGCGAAGCGCTCGGAACGGCGCGCGACCCGATGGATATTTATTTTTTGGATAACACCGATCCCGATGGCTTCGATAAAGTCTTCGCAAAGATCGGCGAGCATCTTGCCCACACCCTCGTCGTTGTCATTTCGAAGTCGGGCGGAACGAAGGAAACGCGCAACGGCATGCTCGAAGCCGAGGCGCGCTTTCAAAAAGCCGGGCGGCAATTTCCGAAGCACGCCGTGGCGGTCACCGGAGTTGGCAGCGATCTCGACAAATACGCGGAGAAGAATGGATGGATTTCTCGTTTTCCCATGCACGACTGGGTGGGCGGGCGCACTTCGGTGATGAGCGTGGTCGGTCTTGTCCCGATGGCGCTCGAAGGTTTCGACATCGACAGTTTTCTTAAGGGTGCGGCGGCGATGGACGCGCATACGCGAGACAAAGCAAAAAACGCGGCCATGCTGCTCGCCTTGATGTGGTTTTATGCGGGTAACGGTCGCGGTGAAAAAGACATGGTCATCCTGCCTTACAAAGATCGGCTCATGCTTTTCAGTAAATATTTGCAGCAACTCGTGATGGAGTCGTTAGGCAAAGAAAAAGATCTCGATGGAAAAATCGTGCGCCAGGGCATCGCGGTTTACGGAAACAAAGGCGCGACCGATCAGCATGCGTACGTGCAGCAGTTGCGCGACGGCGTTCCGAATTTCTTCGCGACGTTCATCGAGGTGCGACAAGATCGACATAGTGACCGTTTTGAGGTCGAGAACGGCGTGACGAGCGGCGATTATCTGCAAGGCTTTTTGCGCGGAACACGCAGCGCGCTTTATGAAAACGAGCGCGATTCGATCACGATCAGCATTCCAGAAGTGAATGCGTTTACGGTGGGCGCGTTGATCGCGCTATATGAACGCGCGGTCGGATTTTACGGATCGCTCGTTAACGTCAACGCTTACCATCAACCGGGTGTCGAAGCCGGCAAGAAAGCAGCGACAAAGCTGCTGCAGCTTCAAGCAGAGGTGCAGAAAAAACTCGGAGCCGAGCCCGGGAAATCGGCGGAAGAAATCGCGCAGCTGGTGAACGCCGATCCAGAAGACGTATTTCACATCTTACGTCATCTCGCCGCCAATGATCCCGGCATTCGCGAGACCCCTGGCGCCGCGCCGAGCGCACAGAAATTCTTCCGCGCGAAGTAGCAAGACGCGACGTTTTTGATTATGCTCTTCGCTCATGGCTGAGAGCTCGAAAAGTTCTACGAACACGCACGTGCAGTGGAGCGATGTCGTTCGTTTTGTTCGGCAACTCAGCCACGATCTTCGCAATCATCTGAATGCGGTTGAGCTGCAGTCGGCTTTCCTCAACGAGCTCGCGCAAGACGCGGAGCAAAAGGGCGAGATCCAGCGTTTGCGCGGCATGATCGCGGAACTGGGTGGCGCATTGCAAAAAGTTGGCGCTTCGATCGCGCCGGTAAAATTAACGGAGATGCCGTACAAAGCCTCTGAGTTCGTGGAAGATTTGCAGCAAAAGCTCGCGAAGGAATTCCCAACCGAAAGCACATCGGTGGAATGGAAGAGTGAAGTGAGCGACAAACAATTGTCGATCGATCCACAACTTTTGCCGCAACCGTTTGTCGAGCTCTTCGGAAATGCATTCAAGCACGGTCGCGGCAGCGGCGCGATTTTGGCGAGCGCCAAGATCGACAATAAAAAATTTGTCTTCACGCTGTGCGAGCCAAAAACGAAGTTCGAAGATTCGACCGAGAACTGGGGACGTCCGCTGCAACGCATCAGCCAGGGTCATTATGGTCTTGGACTTCACCAGGCGCGCGCTATTCTCGAAGCGCACCGCGGCACCTTACACGCTCGTTATGACGAACCTCTTTTCATCACAACAATCGAACTGCCGCTGCTTCACGATGCAAAGTGAGCTCCATGGCAGCCGAGAATAAACGCATTCTCATCATTGACGATGAGCGTCCGATTTTGCTGACGCTCGAAGCGCTTCTCAGTCGTCACGGTTACCAAATCGAAACCGCCGCGACCGCTTCCTTCGGTTTGAAGACGCTCAAAGCGAAATCGCCCGCGCTCGTTTTGCTCGATCTGCAATTGCCCGACGCCGAAGGATTGGAAACGCTCGATCAGATCAAGCGCGAGCATCCTAACGTCCTCGTGATCATTTTGACGGCACACGATTCGTTGCACAACGCGATCGAATCGATCAAGCGCGGTGCTTATCATTTTATCAGCAAGCCATACGCGCCGGAGGAATTGATTAGTCTCGTGGAAAAAGCGCTCGAGACGCAATCGTTGCTGCGCGAAACGGAAGAACTGCGAGAACGAACGCATCAATTGGAAAAGCGGCTCGAGATCGCGGAGACGCGACTCGCACCCATCTTTCAAAGCAAGGCGATGCAGCAGATCGACGAATTGATCGCGGCGATGGCGCCCTCGGACGCAAACGTGCTCATCACCGGCGAAAGCGGCGTGGGCAAGGAAGTGGTCGCGAACATGATTCACGGTCGAAGCCGGCGCGCCGACAAACCGATGGTGAAACTAAACTGCGCGGCCTTTCCATCGACCATGATCGAGGGCGAACTGTTTGGTTACGTCAAAGGCGCGTTCACCGGTGCGATGAACAATTTTCCCGGCATGATCGGCGAAGCGAACAACAGCACACTTTTTCTCGATGAAATCTCCGACATGCCACCCGACTTGCAGACGCGCTTTTTACGTGTGCTGCAGGAGCGCGAATATCGATCGCTCGGCAGCACGCAAACGTTAAAGGCGGATTTTCGCGTCATCGCGGCCACCAACCGTCCGATCAATCAGGCGCTCGCCGAAAATCGGCTGCGCTCAGATTTGTATTATCGGCTCAACACGTTTCAAATCGATGTTCCGCCATTGCGGGAGCGGAAAGAAGACATTCCGCCGCTGGTCACTTCGTTTCTGAAACGTTTCGCGCAGCAAATGGGAAAACCGGAGCCGGAGATCGCGCCGGAAGCGTTTCAAAAATTACTCGATTATTCGTGGCCCGGCAATGTGCGCGAGCTGCAGAACGCGATGGAGTACGCCGTCGTAATTGCGCGGCAGAATTCAATCGGCGTAAAAGAATTGCCAGCCGAAGTGCAGCTGCCGCCCGCGTTGCAGCAAATCGAACGCGGCAATCATCAATCCAGCGCAGGACTAAACCTCGACGACATGGAGCGGAATGCGATCCTGCAAGCACTCGCCCAAACTCACGGAAACAAAAAGAAAGCCGCGCAAATTCTCGGGATCCAACGACCGACGCTTTACAACAAAATGAAGCGGTACGCGATCGAGCTCTGACGCGGCGCTGGCTCGGCTGCGCTGGCGTGCGCCGCTTCCCGACCCTAAGATCGACATAGGATGTCGCGTCACGTCGAAAAAATCATCGCGCACGCCGAGCGCCAGCTCGCTTCTACCGGCACAAAGCGCCCGACGGACGTTCTTCCGTTTTATAAAAAGTTCTTAAAAATTGAGGAACACCGACTACGCCTCAAACACCAGGCCGGCGGCGGCGGTCGGGAAATCTGCGCGCGACGCTCCGAACTGGTGGATGTGCTTTTACGCCACGTCTTTGAAGCCGCCACGGGTTTTACTAATGAGCAAAGACCCGGCTCAGCCATAGCGCTGACGTTGGTCGCGCTCGGCGGTTACGGTCGCGGCGAGCTCAATCCCTTCAGCGATGTCGATGTAATGTTTCTGCACGAGAAAACTGCGGCAAATGTTTCGCCGTACGTGAGCGAAGTAGTCGAACAGATTCTCTATTTGCTCTGGGACATCGGTTTCAAAGTCGGACACTCGACCCGCTCGATCAAAGAAGCGATCAACGAAGCGAACCGTGACATGCGGACGAAAACGTCGATGCTCGAATCACGCTATCTTGCCGGTGATCCGAAACTGGCGCACCTATTTCGCGAACAGTTTCGATCGAAGTGCGTGAAGGGTTTTGAGCGGACATATGTCGAGCTGCGCATGCGCGATCAGGCCGAACGGCACGCAAAGTTTGGCGACAGCGTCTACATGCAGGAGCCGCATGTGAAGAATGGATGCGGCGGTCTGCGCGATTATCAAAATCTTCTTTGGATGACATTTTTCAAGGAAGGCGCGCTCACCACCACGCATCTCGTCGGAAAAAATTGGCTGAGCGAAACCGACCAACGCCATATCGATGCGGCTTACGATTTCTTGCTGCGCGTGCGCACCGATCTGCATTATGCGAATGGACGCGGCACCGATATTTTGCATCTCAATTTACAGGAAGAGATCGCGCGCCGTTTGCATTATCCGCAGAGCCGCGGCGTGCATCGGAGCGAAACGCTCATGAAGGAGTATTTTGAGCACACGCGAAATGTCTTTCGCGTGACGGAGCGAATCACCGAGCAGTTTGCCAGTGGCGGATCATCGGGCGCGGTCCGTTTACTTCTTAGTTTTCTTCCTCTGGCGAAGAGTGAGATCGAAGAGTTCGAAAACTTTTTCAGCCGACTCGGTCAACTTCTTGTAAAAAAACCGGACCTTTTCTTAAACGATTCCGCTCAGATGATGCGCGCATTCCAACTCGCGCAAGAGCGTTATCTCGATCTTAGCCCGGAGCTGGAGGATTTGTTTACGCGTCGGCTCGGTCTTGTCACGCGCACTTTTCAATATGCGAAAGAGCCACGCGATATGTTCAAAGCGATTCTCTCACGCAAAGGCGAGGTCGGCCGCGTTCTACGCATGATGCATCGCGTCGATTTTCTCGGGCGCTATCTTCCCGAGTTCGGACAACTCACCTGTCTCGTGCAGCACGAGTTTTTTCATCGCTACACCGCGGACGAACATACTTTGGTTTGCATCGACAAACTGGACGCGCTCGCACGAACCGAGGATCCGAAGCTGATTCAATATCGGAAACTTTTCGAGAAACTCGAAGATCCGTTCGTTCTCTATCTCGCCTTGTTGTTGCACGACACGGGCAAAGGCATCGCGGCGCGGCCGCATTCAGAAGCGAGTGCTCTTTTCGCGCAACGCGTGGCCACGCGGCTTCAACTTCCCTCGCCGCAACGCAAAGCGCTCATTCTGCTTGTCGATCATCACGTCAGTCTCTCTTCCATTGCGCGGCAGCGAAATCTCGACGATCCCGCAACGATCGTGGAATTCGCGCGCTCGATTAAAGATCAGGCCAATCTTGATGCGTTGATGCTGCTCACGCTGGCCGATGGTCAAGGGACCAGCGCCGAGGCGTGGTCGGATTGGAAGGAGCTTCTCGTTTGGCAACTTTATCACTCGACCTCGCGGTATCTCGCCGATCAGGAAGCGTTTTATCGACAGATGAAAATCGAGCGCGAAACATTGTTCACCGCCGTGTGCGCACAATTAACGGAGGACAGTGCGGAAGAAGCGGAAGCGCATTTCGATTTTATGCCGGACAATTATTTCCGGGCCTTTGAGGTGCGGGAAATCACGTCGCACATCAAACTCGTTAGGCAATTTCTGCAGAACTTGTACGGACCTGCGCCGGCGCCGCTCGCTCCGGCTTTTCATTGGGAAGCGTTTCCGGAAAAAGGACACAGTGTCGCATCGATCTGCGCGTGGGACCGGCGGCAATTGCTCGCCAAGATCGCCGGCTCGTTCGCTACCGTACCGATCAATATTTTGAGCGCGGATATTTATACACGGGGCGACAATCTTGTGCTCGATGCGTTCCACGTTTGCAGCACGACATCCCAGGCAGTGACCGATCGCAACGATATGGCGCAAGTGGAAGTGACGTTACGCGCTGCGTTAGGGAACGAAAATTTCGACTTCACGCCACTGCTCGAAAAAGCGCGGCGACAACATGTCTACCGTGTGAATCGCGCTCTGGATTTTCCCACGCGCATCACGCTCGATAGCCAAGCGCATCCTACCTACACGCTCATTGAAATCGAAACGCCCGATCGACTCGGATTGCTTTACGATTTGCTTTCCTGCCTTGTGCGCGAAGGCGTTTACATTGCATTCTCGCGCATCAACACGGAAAAAGGCGCGGCCATCGATACGTTTTATGTCGCCGATGGCGCGACCGTGGGAAAAATAACCGACGCAGATCGCGCCGAACTTTTGCAAAAGCGATTGCAAGAAGCAGCCTTGAGCCGGACAGAACCGAACATCGCCCACGCATGAATGTTCTCATTCTCGCGGCTGGCTATGCGACGCGGCTTTATCCCCTCACCCTGAACAAAGCAAAGCCGCTGCTGGAGGTCGCAGGAAAGCCGATGATCGAATGGGTCCTGGATAATCTCGCGCCTGTTTCAGACCTCGAGACGATTTACATCGTCGCGAACAACAAGTTCGCGAAAGATTTTCAAACTTGGGCCGATTCTTACAAACAGCGTCAGTCACAATTCAACTTCAAGATCATAAACGACGGATCCAATGACGACTCGGACAAACTCGGGGCGATCGGCGACATCAATCTCGTGCTCACGCGCGAAGACCTGGGCAAGAGCGATCTGATCGTCGTCGCGGGCGATAATCTTTTCAGCGAACCGCTCACCGATTTTGTAAACAGCGCGCGGAGCTCAGCTGCGACGTTGGCGACCTACGACGTGGGCGACCTCGAAGCGATGAAGAAGTACGCTAACATCGACATTAACTCCGACGGCGTGATCACGCACTTCGAAGAAAAGCCAGCCAACCCGAAGAGCACGCTGGCCGGCATCGCTCTCTATTATTTTTCGCGCGAAACGATTCCGTTGTTCACGACGTATCTCGCGGCCGGAAATAATCCCGATCAACCGGGACGCTTTATCCAATGGCTTTACCAACGAAAACCGGTGAAGACTTTTCAAATCAAAGGGACCTGGTTCGACATTGGGAGCAAGGAAACACTCGAAGAAGCGAATCGGATCTTCGAAAAGTTCCGACGCTAAGATCAACATGAAAATTATGTCGATCTTGCGCGTGCACTCCGCGCGCTCAGGAGACGCTATTTCAACCGGCCTTCGTCGAACTCGATCAGATCGAAGTAGGTCTTGATGTCTTTGCGGTCGGCGCCGCCGGCTTCTTTGAGAAAATGAACGAAGCGCGCTTTTTTTGCTGCTGTGTCGGGATGCCGCGAGATCATCGCCTGGTTCCATTGCTCGATCTCGTCCGCTGAATGCGTGACCGCGTTTTTTTGCACCCATTGCAGGATCGCATCGTCGTCATCCAGCCGATTGGCCGTCTCTTCGAACGCGTCCGGATTCAATTTCAAAAACGTGAGGAGATGTTTGTCGAAGCCGGTCGTCTTGTAGTTGTAGCCGTTAAGCAGACCTTTGCTGTGCAGCCGCGCCTTGTCGATCAAGCGCGGTAAATGCACGTAACCGCCGAGCCGCTCGTACGGACTGCGTGGATGCAGTTTTCGCATCGAGGCGAAGTCTAGGTGGCGGGCAAAGGGTGCGCAACTGCGCCGGGAATTTCTGACTCGCGCGCCGGTTTGGCGGCCGGCTTTGCTTCCGGCAATAGTTCGCCTTGCATCAAACCGCTGTTCCCGATGATGAGCTGACCGGAAAAAAACCCTCCTTTTTCAACCGTGATCGCCTTGGCCGTAACGTTGCCTTCGAGGGATGCGCCGCGATGAATGATGACGACGGTTTCAGCAACGATCTCGCCGGTCATGTGGCCGCGAATCTCGATGCTCTTGACGTTCAGCCGCCGGAAAAATTGCACCTCCGCTTTGCGTTCAATGAGCAGATGATGCGCGCTGATCCGGCCGGGAATTTTTCCACTCACAGCGATCGTGACCGGCCCTGCGCAGTCGAGATTTCCGCGTAGTTTGCCCTCGATCAGCGCCGATCGACAAGCGACGGTCGTGCTGCTGAGATCGCCTCTGGAAGTGACATGGATTTGTCCGTGTGTCCGGATGATTCGGCTGAAACTGGTGGTGACTTTGTAATCGCGCAGATCGATGTGCCTGCTGCACGCGGGACAAATCGTCGAGCTGGCGGCGTCGCTAATCTCCTGCTTCGCGCCGCATTCAAAACATTGGACGATGGAGCTTCCGTGCGGTTTCCAAAGGCTGTCGAATTTTCGGAAGATCGACGGGTCGTGCGTGACGACCGGCTCTTGTTTGGATTTTAATCTTATCTCCAGCTTGGGAGCCGAAGGTGCAAATGAACCGCCGCACTGGCGGCACATGGTGCTTTTCGCCGCCACATATTCCATCTGCTTAAAGCCACAGTGTGGACAATCCACACTGACCTTAGCAGGCGACGACTTTGCCACGGGGCGCTAACTGAGCGGAGGGTGACGTCGTTTACACGCGCGCGCCGAACGCAGCGGTCTTGACCGAACCGGAATCTTCATTCCGCACAATCTCAGGCCTGCTGCTTCCGCCTTTCGCGGCGGTAACGCTCATGCCGCTTGTCACCTCCGATTTGCCGATGAAGGTCGCTCCTTCTTCGATAATGAGTCGGGCCGCTTTTAAATCACCCTGCAGCGTGCATTTCGATTTTAGCTCGCAGCGCTCGTTTACAGTGATGTTGCCCTGCACTTTTCCGAAAACGATGATCGATTTCGTTTTGATCTCGCCGCGGATGTCGGCATTCTCACCGATCGTCAACACGCCTTCAGAATTGATTTCGCCCTCGACTTTGCCGTCGATCAGCAGCTCTTTTTGAAATTTGATCGAGCCTTTGATCTCGACGTCGCTTGACAGGATGTCTTTGCCAGAATGTTCAGCCATAAATTTTTGGTGATCGATTAGTGATGTTCTTGATGGTTCTCCGTATGCAGGGCGGTTGTTTTCATCGGCGCCCGAGGTCAACGATCCTTCTCCAATCGACGACATCGGCTTTTGCGGGATGAATTTTTTCAACACACGCTCATTATTGTAACGCTCTGCCCCATTGTCAATAACTCTCCTAGGGAAAAAGCACTTTTATTCACAATTTGACCCGGAAGAGTTTGAAGCTGCCGATCAGTTCATTCAGCATAAAGAATGCCGATGCTTGAGTCGGCGTCCGGTCCAGCACTTGCCCGACGGAATTCGCGGAGG
>CATPCN010000038.1 GCA_955652855.1 uncultured Chthoniobacterales bacterium
AAGCTACGCCGTGGATTTCATTCGTCAGCAGGTGATCGCCGCGGTCGGATGGGATCGCGCGATGAATGAAGGTTTTCGCATTCGCACGACGGTGGATGTCGATCTTCAAAAAGTCGCCGAGGAATCGTTGCGCACTCATCTCGATCAAGCGGAAGCGCATCCAGGTTACAATCATGAGAATTACGCGGATTACGCGGCCCGCTTTAAGAAAGCGAAACAACTCGGCACGCCGACTCCGGCCGTTTCGCCAGATTATTTGCAGGGCGCGATCATCGCGCTCGATAACGCAACCGGCGGAGTGCTCGCGTTGGTCGGCGGCCGCGATTTCGAGCACAACCAATATGATCGCGCGCTACAGGCGAAACGTCCGGCCGGCACTGCGATAAAGCCTTTCGTTTACGCGGCCGCGTTTGAAAAAGGATTGTTCCCCGGTTCGATCGTGGAAGATTCCGCGCTTGATAATCGCGCCGTCATGATCGGCGGCACGACGGGAATTCTGGGCGAATGGGGACCGGAGCGCGAAGACAATCGCTACGAGGGTCCGATCACGGCGCGCGCGGCGCTCGCCAAATCAAAAAATGGCGCGACCGTCCGCATCGGCATGATGGCCGGCGTGGATTCTGTTTTGCAATTGTGTCGCGCGGCCGGAATTCGTTCACCGCTGCGTCCGTATCCCGCAACTTTTCTCGGCAGCAGCGAGATCACGCTCGCGGAATTGGCGCTCGCCTACACGATTTTTCCGAATGGCGGGTGGCGCGCGAACGCACCGCACATTCTCGAACGCATCGAGGAAAAAGACGGTTCGGTCGTCTGGCAAGCGCCGCGAGATCGAGCGCGCGAGACCGTCATCAAGCCGGAGATCGCCCACGAAGTTCATTCATGTCTGGTTGATGCGCTCGAGTCCGGCACCGGCCGCGCCGCGCGCGAAAGTTTCGGTCTGAAAAAATTTCCGGCCGCTGGAAAAACCGGAACGTCTTATGATTTTGCCGATGCTATTTTTGCTGGTTACGACAGCGCGCTAACCTGCGTGGTCTGGGCCGGATTCGACAAGCCGCAGAAAATTTATCGCGGCGCATTCGGCAGTCAGATTGCGTTGCCGGTCTGGGTCGACATCATGAATGCTTCTATTGAAAAATATCCGGCGCGCGAAATTTCGATGCCGACCGGTCTCAATAAAGTCGAGATTTGTTCGAAGTCCGGTTTGCTCGCGACTGACAAATGTTTCGAGACGGTACAAACGGCGAATGGCGGCAGTGAACAGAAATCGACGACTTACAGGGAGCTCGCGACCGCCGCGCAAAGGCCGACCGAGCCGTGCAACGTTCACGGCGAACCACGCGCGCGACTCGCGCATGATCTGCCTTCGGAATGGCCGCGCGCCGCGCTCGCTGTCGATACACGCCAGGTGCAATCGGTCATCGTCAAGGCCCCGACGTTGATTGCGGAAAGTGATCCTTATAATTCCGTAAGATCGACAGTGAAACCTAAGACGGAAACGGAAACTCCGAAGCCGGAAGACAAAGCGGAAGAAAACAGCATGCCCGATCCGACGAAACCCATTCTCAAAGCGCAAGCAGTCACACCCGAAGAGAAAGCTGCAGCGGAAGAAAAACCGGTCGAGATTAGGCGCGCCATTCCCGTGCAGCCTTCCGACAAAGCGCAGGAAACACCCAACGAAGAGCCGGACACCACTTCGGATTCGGACAACTAATCTATGGCGTCACGCGGCGCACAACATTTTCGCCTCGCTGTGTTGAATCCCGGCGGGCGCGACCGCGAGCAACACTTTCCGGACGGCACCGGTGATGTCGGCCACGAACATCCACCCACCAATTTTCACGCCTACGCCGCGTGCACGCGCGGAAGCTTCCTTCGCGAAACAAAGAGCGCGCTCGCAATCGATATGTCGATCTTGTTGTTGATCCGCGGCGATTTCAAAGCTTCGGAGCGCGTGTTGATCGCGCTGAAAAAACATGGCCGCAAAGTTGCGGTCTCACTCAAGGAAACGGGCCTGCACCAAATCGCGAATCAATTATGCGATCGCGCAAAACTTTCGCGTTTTCTGCGCATCGTTAGGCAAGCGGACGGTTGTATTGCCAGCACGCCGGAAGCTGCTGAAATTTATCGAGCGGCCGGCAGCGGCTCGTCCGTGTTTATTCCGACGCCTTATCCGCTGGACGATTCGCGCTGGGATTTTTCACGGCCACTCGACAAGCGTCGCGGGATTTTTATCGGCACGCGCGAATGGAATGTTCCGTCGCGAAATCATCTCGGCGCGCTTTTAATCGCACGGCAATTGAGCGATGCAACCAGCGAATCCATTACAGTTTTCAACTTCGACGGTCGCAAGGGCCGCGAACTCCTTTCGCAGCTCGATTTCCCGGTGAAAAAACTGCGCGTGCTCGAGAAAAAAATTTCGTATCCGGAGTATTTGCGCGAAGTCGCGCAGCACAAAATCGTCTTGCAGCTCGATACCAGCTTTGTGCCTGGTCAGGTGGCGGGGGACGCGCTGCTCTGTCGCGTTCCATGCATCGGCGGCAATGGCGCAATCGATCGGCTTGCTTTTCCCCAAATCTCTTCGATCGGAGAAACCAAAGAACTTGCGCTGCGTCTTTTGCGCGATCGGGATTTTTATCGAGAGATTGTCACGACTGCGCAACACAACAAGCGTCTCACGTTTGCATCGATCGCATCCGAATTGGAAAATTTCTTCGCGACGCTTTAGCTCAAAGCGTTCATCGCTTCGAAGTAATAATCCTCGAGCTTTCGCACTTGAGCCTGTTGCTCAAATTTCTCCGCAACGGCTTCCACGCCGTTCGACGCTAAGATTGACAATTTTTTTTGATCGTGCGCGTGGCGAATCAACTCGTCGACCAGCGCACGATCATCGCGCTCCGCAACGAGCACGCCGCTCACTCCGTTATCGATCGCTTCCGGAATTCCGCCGTGCCGCGTCGCGAAGACCGGAAGTCCAGTCGCCATCGCCTCGAGCATCGAGTTCGGAACGCCTTCCTGATTTCCATCCGCACCCGTCTCGCTCGGATGCAAAAAAATATGCGACTCATAAAAAAGATCGCGCAATTCATTTTGCGAAACGAAAC
This sequence comes from uncultured Chthoniobacterales bacterium, assembly GCA_955652855.1. The sequence goes on from CATPCN010000038.1 coordinate 3,102, forward strand.
CCGTGAACGAAACGCGATTGTCGATCTTAAGCTCGCGCGCGAGCGCTCGGAGGTCGCCAAGGAGCGGTCCTTCGCCCGCGATCGTGAGCGTTGATTCGGGAAACTGTCTCGCGAATTCGGCGAAAGCGAGAAGACTCGTTCGTAGACCTTTCTTCTCGATCAAGCGGCCAGCTTGAAGCAAACGCCAGCGGCCATCGTTAGGCCAGGCCCGCGAGCGAAATGGAAATTCGCCCAGCGGAATTCCGGCACGATGAATCCGGATCTTTTTTTCATCGCATCCAAGATCGACAATCGCGCGCCGAAGAGATTCTGAGCGCACCAGCACGAGTCGCACGACGTCCAGCATTTCCAATGTCGCTGCTCGGTACGCCGATTTCTCCAAATCCACCATCACGTCCGCCCCGTGAAATGAAACGACGCTCGGTCGTGCCCACGCGCGAATGATCGGCAATAGATGCACGGCGATGTGCCCGAAATAAATGTGGAGCAGCTTCGCTCGCTGCTGATTCAGAATGCGCAAGGTCGCGGCAGCTTCCGCGCGCGAGATTTTCCAGGGCGCATCGCGCACTTGCCGGAACCAAAACCTCCGCAGAAAATGCGTTCGTGGTTTTTTAACTATGTCGATCTTGTCGACCGGGAATTGTTCCGCGTTCTCGCGCTTTTGCGCGATGACAATCGGCCGAACTCGTTTAAGTCCGGTGATCTGCCGATAGATGTGGAGCATCTCCGGCTTCAAAAATGTCGCGCAATAAGACGCGACGACTGGCCGCTCGTCCAGATTTAGTTCGCGATTGTCGCGAATCAAAAGTTAAACGTGAAGAGCTTAATGCCCTTCCATTTTCCAGGAATGTCCGGATCGAAGGAAACGCTTTCCTGGGCCGTTCCGTACTGGGCCGGCGCGCGCGGGTTGAGCATTTGTAATGGATTGCCGCCGCGAACGGCGCGCGGAATCACGCCGGACGTGTTGTCCTTATAAACCGACGGTGGCGTCGTCGCTTTTTTTTGCGTGGATTTCTTGCCGTGAATTGGTGCGGTGAAAGTTTGCGCGGAGGCTGTCGCTGCGATGGCCGCGGCGATCAAGATCGACATTAGACACGTTTTCATAATTCATTTCCCTTCAAATGAAGCGCGCAAATCCTTGCCGGTTTCAACGCCTCGGCCCAGAATTATAGACCCATGGACTATCTTGAGAAGGCTAAACGCGTCCTCGACATCGAAATTTTCGAGGTGCAACGGCTGCGGGAGCGGCTGGACGAGAGCTTCACCCGGGCGATTGAGCTCATTAAAGAAGCGGTCGAAGCCCGTGGCAAGGTGGTGGTCGTCGGGGTGGGAAAATCCGGACATATCGGGAGCAAAATCGCGTCGACGCTCACCAGCACCGGTTCGCCGGCGGTCGTGCTCGATTCCGTGAACGCGTTGCATGGCGATCTCGGGATGGTGGCCGATGGCGACGTCGTCCTCGCGCTCAGCTCGAGCGGCGAGACGGATGAAATGTTGCGCATTCTTCCGGCGATCGCCCGTTTCCAAGTGAAGATCATCGCCATGTGCGGCGATCCGAAATCAACGCTCGCCCAAAACGCGCACGTCATTCTCGACGTAAACGTCGAACAGGAAGCGTGTCCCTTAAATCTCGCGCCGACTTCGAGCACGACCGCCATGCTCGCGCTCGGCGACGCGCTCGCCATGGTGCTGCTAGAAGCGCGCGGTTTTCAAAAGGAAGATTTCGCAAGATTTCATCCGGGCGGAATGATTGGACGCAGCTTGCTCGTGCGCGTGCATCAAATCATGCGACCGCGCGATGCGCTCGCGCTCGTTGCGCCGAACGAGCCCATCCGCTCGGTCTTAAAAGCGATGACAAGTGTGCGCGCCGGCGCGGCCATTGTTGCAGGTGAAAATGGAAAACTGCTCGGCATTTTCACCCATGGCGATTTTGCGAGAAACTTTCAATCCGATTCGAAAATCGGCGAACGCCTTGTGGCCGATCTGATGACGCTCAATCCTGTCACCGTGCATCAGGACAAATTGGCTGTCGAAGTTTTGAAATTGCTCGAGCAACATCGAATCGACGATCTCGTCGTAGTGAATGACGAGCAGGTGCCGGTCGGCCTCGTCGATTCGCAAGATCTGACCAAGCTGAAGTTGCTTTAGCAACGCGGGCGTGCAAAAGTCGCCGCTCTCGTTTTCTACTTCCTACTTTAGACTTTAGACTTTCTTTCCGATGGCCGCCGCGAACGATCTCCGCAAAGGACAAGCGATAAAATATAATGGCAACACCGCCATTGTTCTCGAAGTGCATCATCGCACGCCCGGCAATTTACGCGCCTTTGTCCAGGCGATCATTCGTTACATCTACACCGGCAAGAGCGCCGATGTCCGTTTCGGTTCCACCGATAAAGTCGAGCTTGTCGATATCGAAAGAAAACAAGTCGAGTTCAGTTACAAAGACAACAATGGCTACCACTTCATAGATCCGGAGACGTACGACACTGTCGATCTTCAGGAAAATTTGCTCGGCGATGCCAAAGATTATCTTGTCGAAAATCTTTCCGTGCAGGTCCTCTACGCTGAAGGCAAAGCAGTCCAGGTGGAATTGCCCGCGTCGGTCAATTTGAAAATTGTCGAATCTGCGGAAGGATTGCGCGGCGACACTGCGAGTAACGTGACCAAGCCGGCGAAGCTCGAGAC
>CATPCN010000039.1 GCA_955652855.1 uncultured Chthoniobacterales bacterium
GCCTTTACAGCTAAGTCTAAGCCTTTCTGCCGTTCCCCTCGGGCCACCAAACATTTATTTTCATAACATATAGTGCCGTAATCCTGTCGCAGGGCAGGAGCGTACCCACGATAGCGCCGAAGATAAACACCATCTGCAAGCTTGATCACACCTTCGTTTTCTGGATTTATCATAATAATCTTTATCATTTCCTGTTAATTACCAGCCACGCTTTCCATTCCGTGTAATATCGAACGAAATAAAACCCACACGTGTTTTCACTATGTAATCCTTGCTTGTAATACCACAACAACTGCTGGAATTCCCACTCAGATTTAGCAAATCTAAAGATATTCATTTCAGTCATTTCAGTATTCTCTTCCAGGCACAGTATACTTTGTAGTGCTGCTTATAGATTTGATATAGCGGCGCGGATAACAAGTAGTCTCTACCTGTTGTGCCGATATGCAAAGGCTGTTTTCCGCCCTTTAGTGTCGCGTCCCAATATAAATTACGCGCTCGGAAAGTAGTAGGCACCTTACACCAACCTTGGTGGTCTGGTTCTTTCTTTAAACTACGCAGTAGCCGAGCAAACTCTTGGTTGTGCTGAGTTAGTTTTGTAGTTTTAGCCATGCAGCAAATGCTTTCTGGTGGTTGTCACGGAGATATTTTTCGGCTTTTGTATGCCCGTCGGTATAACCACCTGCAACATATCGGGCTGCTTCCTCTAGGGAATAGAGATGGCCTTCTCTTTCGCCTCCGGCTCGACGATGTAGCTCTCGAACCGCGGTCTTAAACGTCAACCCGCGAGGACGTCTTTGTTTTTGTTTACCCATGTGATTATGTCTTGCGCGTAAGCCAGCTTACTCTTAACCTTTAAGGACATCCGCACCGCGAACACCTCGAATTCTTTAGGGAGTCTGGCCAAATAGACCAGAGCTTTACCGATGTTCTTTTCGGTAACGTGCATAGCAAGCCCCGCGGTAATCGCGTAAAGAACAGCTGGATCGTTTTTGGGAACGATTGCTTTGTCCGGTCGAGCGAGCACGTCGTCGAAGTCAGGAAGTTTCTCGTAAACCTTCAGGAAGGCGTCAAACTCGACTGCCGCCCCTTGGCCTACCAAACCCGTCAGGAGCGCCATCCGCACCATTCCGGTAGCTTTACCGCCGGTGAGCAGCCGACTGGCGAACTCCCATGACCGCGGTGAGGCGAAACCCGCCGAACCATCGAACGTAGCTGGATCAAAATCGTGCAAGCACGACTTCCGGAAGTTCAGGAACGCCACGATTCGTGGATCGATTCCGTTCTCCAGTGCCCACTCCATCCAATCGTCCAGGTCAGGACGTAACGTGACGAACACGATGCGGTTGACTTCCGCGCTGCCTGCCCGCTCTACGTTGGCTCGATCGGATATGCCGTTGCCCGCCAGCACGATGAACGTGTCTTTGGGACAGGTATATTGTCCGATTTTGTTTTCGAGTAGGAGCTGCAACGCTGCATTTCTTACTTGCTTCGAGGCGCAGGAATACTCGTCTAGGAGCCATACGGTTCCTTCTTTAGACGGATACTCGGCGGGCGAGGCGAACTTACATTCCAGACCGTCGCGATACGGGACTCCACGCAAATCGATCGGACTGGCGTAGGAGAGCCGCGTGTCAACGAAGTCTCTCTTCGCGGCGAATTGCCGCACTATCTGCGATTTCCCCAGCCCTGGCGGGCTGACGATGAAAGGCCGTAGTTTGGCCTCATCACAGAGCTTTAACGCTTCCATTAACTGGGAAGGCTTCAGTGTTATTGCTTCTGGCATATGGTTGTTACTGCTGCATTCGTAGCCATGCTACGAATTGTTTTCTGTGTTTAGTTAAAAGTTGGTATTCGATTTTAGATACAGATACATTCTCGTTTGCTTTGAGTCCGTGTATGTTCACAGCCTGTGTAAACTCATGAGGTACCTCGTGTAAGATAATCGTTAAGGGATAGTTTGGCGGTCTGTATATGAACTCGGCTCGCTCCTTCTGCCACGCTTTAAGCAATTTCAAGAATTCAGTTTTAGCCATGCTACGAATTGGGTTCTGTGTTTAGTTAAAAGTTGGTGCTCGATTTTAGAGTAAAATACAGGACCGACGAACCCGCGCGCGGTTATCCATACGGCGCTGCAGTTCTTTCGCACCCAACGTTCGATCGCACCGTTTTTTGGATCGACGTGCCCAGGGACGGCGTGTCCATCGCGCTGGGCGTTTTGGCCGACGCCATGATGAATTCAGCCCTGCCGCCGGACGAGTATTTGAAAGAACAGGAAGTGATCCGGCGTGAATTCGCGATGGGATTCGCATCTATGGATTCCAATACGCGATGAGCCTGTACAAAAAAGCGGGGGTAACGACCTTTCGGAGATTACCCCCATCACCCTGAAGGTGAGAAGTTGACTGTATGTTAGCGCCAATCATGCCCGTGTCAACCCCAACTTCCCGCCCTCGATGCATGGTTTATATCGACGGATTTAACTTTTATTTCGGCATATTCGATAAGCGTCCTGAATGGAAGTGGCTAAACATCGAGCGCTTTTTTACCGATTTAAGGCCGCTGGAAACTGTGTCGTGCAAATATTTTCAGCGATTGTCGATGAAGATATTGCCTATAGTGAAGCCAAGTTCCGCCAAGAGAAATATTTGGAGGCCCTGGGAACTCTGCCAAATCTCAAAATCATTACGGGAAAATACCAAAAGAAACTTGTTCGATGCCAAGCCGAATGTGCTCAGGAATATTCCGTGCCTCGCGAAAAGAAGACTGATGTTAATATTGCCGTTCATATGATATCGGATTGTCTAGACTCGGCTTTGGACTCGCTAGTGTTAGTGTCCGACGATTCCGATCTCGAACCGGCCATCGCGTGGATTCATAAGAAGTACCCAAATCTGCCAATAACGGTGTACATCCCTAAATTGCCGGAGAATTTTGACGTTCGGAGATACGATTTTTATAAGGGAATTGGGGTCATTTGCGACATTCTTCCAATTAAACGACTACGTACTTTTCAATTTCCAACAGCAGTAAAGATTGCGACCGCAAAGTTTGTTCAGCGCCCAGAAGAATGGGCGGCCAGATTTTAGGGCTTCGGGCTTTGGTGCTTCAACGGCTGCGGCGTAAGAGCAA
>CATPCN010000040.1 GCA_955652855.1 uncultured Chthoniobacterales bacterium
GGCAACGCGAGAGCGCTACCCTGGATCAGCCGATCAATTTGCGGAAAATACTTGGCGACTACATCGGGTGGCAAGTCGCCCAGAAACAAGTCGATTGCGGTAATCGATCTGACGCCGGAAGTATCGTAATCGAAAACGCCTCCGTTTCCGATATCAAGCAGCTCGCCAACTTCGAGATGAACTGATGCAGGGTTTTGTAGGTGTCGATATTTGCCACGGATGCGTGGTATTCGCTCAAATGTCCCAGAAAATATGAGACGTTAGATGCGACGGATACTTCTGACTGTCCGCTACACGACTCGTTCTTCAAAAAAGCTCCGCTTCTTCTCGCATGGGCTTCAGAATGGAAAGCACGCGTCAATAGCATGCCGAATAGCCCTGATGAAGCATTCAATTGCCCTGGTTGTGGTCAATTCCACGGGTCCGCGGCCTCCCACTGGCAGCCGGACACTTCGCCGCTCAACGGTCGGTTGCACTTGGAGCTGCAGCATGGTCCACGCGCCCGGTCAAGTTCGGCTGTCGGAGAGGGGGCGGTAGATTACCATCAGGAGACCGCAATTCCAAGCTCCGTGTGCGTCCAGAAGGACCGGAAAGCCTTGACACCGGCTTAGTTCAAGATACGGGTTCAACCCGACCCAGCTCTCCACAACCGTCCTTGCGGTTTCCATCCATTCCAGTCCAGTCCGGCGATTGCGTCGGTTGTTGAGGGAGAGGTAACGGCCAAAGGACAACCCCATGACGGTTTCGCCACCGCTGCAGTCTGATTTGTCTTCCATCGTTGATCTGTCAATCGTCGTGCCGGTCTACAAAGAAGCGGGCAACATCAAGCCATTCTTGCAGCGCACCGAAGCGGTGATGGCGAAAATGGGCGTCCGTTACGAGATCATTTTCGCGCTTGATCCGTCTCCCGACAACACCGAAGCGGTCATTCTGGAAGAAATCAATCGCAACCCCGCCATCAAGCTCATTCTGTTTTCACGGCGCTTCGGTCAGCCCGCGGCGACCATGGCGGGAATATTGAATTGCACGGGACAGAGGTGTGTTATCATCGATGTCGATCTCCAGGATCAGCCCGAGGTCATCGAGCAGCTCTACAACAAAATGGCCGAGGGTTATGAGGTCGTCTATGCGATGCGCAGCTCGCGGGAGGGTGAGACGCTGATCAAGCGCGCCGTGTCCTATTTCGGCTATACCGTCATCAATCGCCTGAGCGATGTCGAGATCCCGCGTAACACCGGCGATTTTCGCATCATGTCGCGGCGGGTTATCGAAGAGCTGCGGCGGCTATCTGAAACCCATGGGTTCCTGCGCGGCATGGTCGCCTATGTTGGCTTTAAGCAGGCCGCCGTACTCTACAACAGGGACGCACGACTGACGGGAACAGGCAACTACAATCGCCTGATCGGATCATTGCGGATCGGTATCAATGGATTGGTTGGCTTCAGCAGCCGTCCGCTGCAGTTGATGTCCATGGGCGGCTTCATGGTCGCCGCCGTCAGTTTCGCGATCGGATTATGGTATTTAATTCAGAAGCTTATGGGGGCCAATCTGACGCCGGGCTTGCCCACAACGGTGCTCGTTATTTCGTTCTTTTCGGGGGTTCAACTGCTGGCGCTCGGCGTCGTGGGCGAGTATATCGGCCGTATTTACGATGAAACCAAGCGCAGGCCGATGTATATCGTCGACAGGAAGGTCAACTTTTCCGATCCTGTCGACCAGTCGGCCGTTCAGGCTTGAGCATGACGCCTGGCGACGTCATCGTGAGAGAGCGATTGCGAGTGACGATGAGTGACATGACGTTCCCTCCTGTTTCAGCCGGTGAAGACTCCCCCGTTTGGAACGGTGGCGCCTTCATCCGCTGCGGAAAATCGACGCGCGTTCTGGCTTACGAAGTCGGAGAATCCGGTTGGTCGGATGAACTGACCGAGCTTCACGAAAGCGCTACGGAATCAGGTACTCACTTTATCGATGTGGCCTCGCGCGATCACGCGGTCAATGAACTCAAGCGAACGCTTGGCACAAAGCCAGTCTCGATTATGGAAGTAGGCTGTTCTGCCGGTCACCTGCTTGCGGATATGCGCCGCAGCCTGCCCAATGCAACGCTGACCGGCGGCGACTACATGCTCGGAACACTCGTCAAGCTTGGCGAGAAGATGCCGGGCATCCCGCTTGTCCGCTTCAATCTCGCAGACAGTCCGTTGCCGTCGGACACCTACGATGCGATGGTTCTGCTCAACGTGCTTGAGCATATCGAGGACGACGTCGCGGCGACCAAACACATCGCGCGCATGCTCAGGCCTGGCGGCGTCGCGGTGATCGAGGTCCCCGCCGGACCCGAACTGTTCGACGACTATGACCGGCAACTGCAGCATTTCCGCCGCTATACCCTGCCGGGCGTTTGCGGTGTCATCGAGCGCGCTGGCCTCGTGGTCGAACGTCGAAACTATCTGGGAGCGCTGATTTATCCGGCGTTTTATCTTGCCAAGAAGCTATCACAGAGCCGGCCAAAGGCGGCTTCCGAGCGCGAACAGCATGTGGCCAAGGCGATCGGTGCAACGTCGCGCTTCAATGCAATGGGTCACGCTATCATGTCACTGGAAGAAACGGTCGGCCGCGCCGTCACGTTTCCGCGCGGGATTCGTTGCGTTGTCACGGCCCGGAAGCCCTTGTGATACAATCGGGTCTCGCTGAGGAATTTTGGCGGCTGGCGCGTTTCTCCGCCGTGGGCACGATTGCGACGGTCGCTCACATCGTCGTAGCGGTGATCGTGGTTGCGGCCGCCGGCGCGAATCCGACGGTTGGCGCAATGATCGGCTTCGTCACCGCATTCATGATTTCCTACTTCGGACATTTTCGGTTCACCTTCGCCGCCTCCGGCCGCTATCGCGACTATCTGCTGAAATTTGTCGTCAGTTCGCTGGCGTCGTTCTTGCTCAGTACGGCGGCGGTGTGGGTGGCTACCGCCATCCTCGGCATCGATTACAAGCCCGCTCTGATTGCACTCGGGATCATTGTACCCGTCTGCAACTATTTCATGAATAGGTTCTGGGTGTTTCTCCGGCCTAGGGGCGTCTCCAGTCGCTCGCTTGGGATCATCATCCCAGAATAAGGACGCTTGCATATGCGATGTTTTGTCACCGGCGCCGCCGGCTTCATCGGTAGCAGTCTGGTCGATCGGCTCCTTGCCTCCGGCCACAGCGTCGTCGGCTACGACAATTTTTCTACTGGCCAGCGCCGCTTCCTCGAAGACGCATCAAGGTCACCGCAATTCCGTCTGGTCGAGGGGGATCTGCTCAACACCGATGTGCTGCGGTCGACGATTGCCGGCAGCGACATGGTGTTTCATCTCGCAGCCAATGCTGATGTCCGCTTCGGCACGCATCATCCGTTCAAGGACATCGAACAGAACATCATTGCGACCTACAACGTCCTCGAAGCCATGCGCGCCAACGGGATCAAGAGGATAGCGTTTTCCTCGACCGGCTCGGTCTATGGTGAAGCGACGGTTTTTCCGACGCCGGAGAATGCGCCGTTCCCGGTGCAGACCTCGCTCTACGGCAATTCCAAGATGGCAGCTGAGGGCCTTATCTCGTCCTATTGCGAAGGGTTTGGCTTTCAAGGCTTCATCTTCCGCTTCGTCTCAATTCTCGGCGAGCGCTACACCCACGGCCACGTGTTTGATTTCTATCAAAAGCTGCTGGCAGATACATCGAAGCTCAAAGTGCTTGGTAATGGCAAGCAGCGCAAATCCTATCTCTACATTCAGGACTGTATCGACGCGATCATGATTGCGATCGAACGCGCCACTGATCGCGTCAACATCTTCAATCTCGGCACGGACAACTACTGTACGGTAGATGATTCGTTAGGCTGGATCTGCCAGGAGATAGGCGTCCAACCCGAACGCGTCTACACGGGCGGTGAACGTGGTTGGATCGGTCGAACCGACGCCGTAGAGTAGCCCGCTCATCACCCGCGTCACGGCCCACGTCGCCGCCGAACCTATCGCCATCCCGACGGCCGTCAACCGAAGACCAC
>CATPCN010000041.1 GCA_955652855.1 uncultured Chthoniobacterales bacterium
CCGCGCATCCTCGTTGCGACCGCCCGACCCTCGCGACGCCAGGTAGAGTTTCACTAAGGGCCTGGGAAAACAGTGACCGGCCCGGCGGCGTCCTTTCTGCTTTGTGTTAACATGTGCCAAGTTTAGGGTTTTGAAAATGTGTAGTGTGCAATTTTCACAGTTTGAAGCTGTTCACTGCATGAATAATCCAGTAGAGTACGATAGCGCCGGATTAGCCATATGAATCGGGAGTTCAAGCCAGTCGGGTTCGGAGATGCCCTTCGGGCCTTCCGAAAACGCGCAGTGAAGATGACCCTAGCGCGCCTTGCTGTGGGTGTGAGAAGCGTCGGCGGTGTTCGAATCTCGGCGACGTCGTTGCACTATTTGGAAACTGCGAGGTATAAGAGACCACCCGCCCGAGAACTCGTAAGATGCATCGCGACAGCTCTTTCACTGTCACCGTCGGAGTTGCAGCACTTTCTGGAACTGGCCGGCCACAGCTCCGGTTCGGATGCACTTCTTCAACGCGCCACGGAATCGATCACAAGTGTTCTGCAGAATGCGGAGAAGCAGGATGCCGAGGAGTTCATACGCCAGGTGGAGGCTACTGCCGACCGCTTTGCTCGTTCTCTAAGCGCACGCCACGACGACGTCAGACTTGCGCTAGTTCCGATCGCGGGTTGGCAAGCACGCGTTCTCGCTTCTGAGATAGTCGAACGAATGCTTGTGCCGGCCTTACATGAAATCACGGGTGCAGGTATCGGCGAGGTCATACTGATCATCGCGCCTGGCGCAGCGTCGCATTGGACATTGCGCGACAAATTCAGAAAGCTTGTCATTCACACTGTCGAACAGCAGCAGCCCACTGGCCTCGGACGCGCGCTTCTGATGGGCCGCCCGAAGAACTACTTTGGCCCTGTAGCAATACTGCTGCCTGACGAGGTTGATCCTCGCGGCGAGGCGCTTAGTGAACTCGTCCGCCAATATAGCGCAACACGCAAGGGAATCATCGGCGTCAATCCCTCGCCAGCGGAGAAGGAGAAGCAGGAGATTCTCCGATATTACGGAATCGCCACCTTGAAGTCACGGAAACTTTCCGGGCATTCTTCGAAACTTCACGAACTTCAGGCTCCCCTGCTGGAAAAACCGCACGATCCCAGCAGGCTTCCAGCGTTGAGTAGGAAGATAGCCGGGCGGTATATCCTAACATCTGAGATTCTCGACTCCGTCGAGGTGAGTGGGCCGGAACTGACCTCCGCACTTAACGAACATTGGAGAAAGATCTTGGTGTACGAACTGCGGAAAGATCTTATCGCACTCTCACCGTACAAAGGAATCATCGACGCGATCGGTTCTCTACGGTCTCCGATTTAGCTTGATCGTTCGTGAGACGGCCGACCCTATGGGAGTTGCGCTGCGACCTCCAGAAGCAAGCAACACAAAATGCGGCCTCGCCTGTAGCTAGACGGGCCAAGTACGCGCCAATCGCTACGACCCGTCCCTGTGACAATTGCGGTCCCGCCACCTTCAGTTATCTGCAAAGCTGCTTCAAGGCTAGGGAATTCCGCGATCATTCTTTGAGCAACTTCGACCGCAGTCCCCTTGCCACTCCAAAGTGCTACGTAACGACCATCGTCCGAACCGCCCAGTGCAAGCATGAGTCGCTCGTAACTCGCATACCCCACCGTCTCGGCCGCATCGAGCACTTCCTTAACGTAACGGTCTCGTTCACTCCAGAAAGTCTGCAGGCGCTGGATCTCGGCCCGGATCCGCTCCTGATCTAGACTCCGATTTGCCAATCCCAGATACTGGAGAGCGACGACGTGACGGCAATCATACGTCTCTCGGGTGTAGCGCTCCCAACCTACAAATTGCCCGTTCCAAACGATCGCAGGGGCAGAAAAGACGAGCGCATCGTCAGGAATGGGGCGATCAGCAGCAGCAATGCAGGTTGGGCACTCGTCTGTGAGTGCGACTCTGAGCGATTCAAGACATGGTCTGCCACTACGATTCGCTCGAAAAGAGAACGCTGAGTGCTCTTCGGCAAGGGTTTCCTGTTCAAGGTAGAAGAGGTCCAATCCGCGCGTAGGCAGCGGATGACGAATGCAGTAGTATGGATTGCTCCCATAGTTTGTACTGCCAGCAACGAAAATAGTGTCTGAATCAATCTGAGCCACTGTCTGGAGGAGAAAACTAATGTCGTTGTGAAGGAGGCGCATCAGGTCGACATCATCGGTTTTCCATACACCAGTCGCTGTGTGGTAGAAACGCGTCGGCATCGCTTCAGTTCGATCGATACCACGTGAGCGAAACAGAATTTCTTCCGCCGGAAATACGAATCTCAATCCACGCAATTCCGATAGGGGGACGACAGCTGCACTAGCCTCAGAAGGAGAACGCTCGATCACCGTCATGAAGTTCAGTTTAATCCAGTACACGTTGATTAGGATCGCCCCGATGACGTGTGTGATTCCCTGATACTGCGACCGGCAAACGAGATCCTTGGAAGTCAGCACCGGAATTTAGTTTCTCTGCACGGCCAGTCGCATGAGGGCATCCGGCCGGGGGCTTCGGGAGATTCCGGTAAGCGTCTTGCCAGGCCGGTCAGGGGCAATCTTCCTCATCGAGCACTAGAGAGAG
>CATPCN010000042.1 GCA_955652855.1 uncultured Chthoniobacterales bacterium
ACGTTGAGCCATTCATGAACATCAAAGTCTCGGAAGTGAATTGGTTCTCAACCTATAAAGTGCATCACCGGGTCGCCGACCACTTCCGGCAAGGGAGGGCTTTCCTCCTCGGGGACGCGGGCCATGTGCATAGTCCCACTGGCGGCCAGGGGATGAATACTGGCATCGGCGATGCGATCAACCTTGGATGGAAGCTCGCCCAGGTCGTCCAGGGTCGAGCAGACCAGTCTCTGCTGGATAGCTACGAAACGGAACGGATCAAGTTCGCTCGAAGCCTGGTCCGAACAACAGACGAGGCATTCAACGTTATTATTGCCGCCGGCCCGCTTGGCTCTCTCGGCCGTCGCTATCTCATTCCGGGGATTATAGCGCTGGCGTCTAAGTTCAAGGCGGGGCAGCATGCCTTCTTCAAGGCGGTCTCTCAGACCGAAATTGAGTATGAAGACAGCGAGATAAGCGACGGGAGCCGTGGCGAGCTCCGAGGTGGCGATCGACTCCCCTGGATCGATGACGGAACCGATAACTTCGCGCCATTGTCTTCGCTCGATTGGCAAGCGCACGTCTACGGAACAGCCGACGACAGCCTTCGAGCTACGTGCTCCAAGCTGCAACTGCCATTGCACACATTCGAATGGACGGAAGCGGCAGAGAAAGCCGGCTTCAAGAAAGACGTTTCTCTGCTGATCCGGCCTGACGGATACATAGCCCTTATCCTGCCGCAGACGGACATAACGAATCGGCTGACGTCGTTTTGCGAAGAGTTCGAGTTGAAGTTCTGAACACCTTTCGAAATCTACCCTTGAGGTGGTGGCAATCTATCGGCAAGTCCTCGAATAATGGCCCGGAGAAAACAAGCAGCAGGGGCCCAGATTGAAAAGCTGCTCGGCGATTCACGCGAATGATCTGCGGACGTAGTACACCACACAGAGCTGGTTTGGGAAGATCGCGATTGTTTGGATCTTAGATATTAAGCAGGTGATGGGAGACATGAAGGCCATTCGTCAGGAACTCAATCAGGATGTGACGCGGACCAAGCTGATCCAGGCCGCGGGAGAGGTATTTGCGGAGGTAGGGTATCAGGCCGCGACCACCCGGGAAATCTGCAGGCGGGCGGGCGCCAATATTGCGGCTGTAAATTATCACTTCGGTGACAAGCTGGCGCTCTACACCGAGATTCTTAAGGCCGCAGTCATAAAAAGAGAGCAGCCTGCCGTCGAGGCGCTGCTTGCGACCAAGACGTCGGAAGAGGCGCTTCGTGCATTATTGTTCGGGATATTTCGGCAACTCACCGATCCGGATCGCCCGGCTTGGTATGTCAAGGTCATGGCACATGAGTTGGCAAATCCCACCCCCGGACTTCCGGTCGTGGTAGAGCATGTCATTCGACCGAATGTAACTTTGCTCTGCACCATTGTCGGCCGAATCATCGGCCGGCCTCCACAGGACATGAAGACTCGAATGTGCGCGCACAGCATCATTGGGCAAGTCATCCACTACATCCATGCCCGCCCAGTGATCGGTCTGCTCTGGCCGGACTGGAAGATGACACAAGAAGCGATCGAAGAGATCGGAGAGCACATTGCGGAGTTTTCGATCGCTGCATTGAAAGAGATTGGTAAGAGTGCTCATCCTGCTCATCCGCAGAAGAGCGCAACGAGGAGGTCGAAGTGACGGATCAAGAGACGAAGGAATCAGGGACCGGTGCACCTTCAAGCGGCAAGAGCCCCGTCGTGGCATCGAAAAAGACTCCTGAAAATGGTGACGAGAAGAGTCCCAATTGGCGTGTTTGGCTCATTCGGATAGGAGTTGTTGTTTTGCTGGCCATTGGCGCGCTGGTGCTCTGGATGGTTCTTCGCGGACCGGGCGTCTCCGACAAGGTCGTTCAGTTAAGTGGCCGTATCGAGGGCGACGACTCGGCAGTTGCGAGTAAGACGAGCGGACGCATTCTGGACGTTCGCTTTCGCGAGGGCGACAGCGTTCATCAGGGAGATGTGATCGCCGTCCTCGACGACGCTCAGATTCGTGACCGCGAGAATCAGGCGAGGGCTACAGTGGAGCAGGCGCAAGCGCGCGTGAACTCGGCGCAGGCGCAAATCGGAGTACTGAAACAGCAACTGATTCAAAACCAACTCCAGGCAACCCAGTCCAAAGGGGATGCGGCAGGTCGTGTTCAGCAAGCGGAAGCGGATCTTGCGGCAGCAAAATCCGACTATGCTCAGCAGTACGCGAACCTTCAACTTGCCGAGTTTGATCGTCAGGCCTATACGCGGCTCGCAAAGTCCGGAGCCGTTTCGGAGCGTCAAGGCAAAGAGGCTGCGTCGAAGGCAGATGCACAGGCCGCCGCGGTTGCCGCAGTAAAGCAGCGTGTCGAAGCGGCACAGGGTGCCTTGGTTCTTGCGAATGCCAGCCTCGCCAATCCGGCCATCCGCAATGCGGCCACGGCTGGGGTGCAGAGCCAGATATTGCAGCAAGAATCGGAGGTCACGAGCGCGCAAGCCCAGTTGGCTGGTGCTCGGGCACAGCTCGCTGAAGCACAGGCCAACCGCCAGGATCTCGTCATTAGGGCCCCGTTCGACGGCTCTATCGTCACGCGCGCTGCGGAGCCTGGCGAGGTGATCGCTGCCGGGACGGCGGTCGTGACGATGATCGACCTCACTAAAGTGTATCTTCGGGGCTTCATCCCGGAGGGACAGATAGGAAAGGTGAAGCTGGGTCAGTCTGCACGCATCTATCTCGACTCGGCGAACAACAGTTCTCTGGAGGCGTTGGTTGCCAGAATCGATCCGCAGATGACGTTCACGCCAGAGAACACTTACTTCAAGGATGATCGCGTGAAGCAGGTCGTCGGTCTTAAGCTCCAGTTGAAAGCAGGGTTCGGCTACGCCAAGCCGGGTATGCCCGCCGATGGAGAGATCCTGGTCCAGGGCGATCAGTGGCCCCCGCACTCAAAGCAGCAGTAAGGGCAAGTTCACAGTAGCGGAATTGGATTAGCAATTATGAGCACTGTTGTCGAAGAAACTCGGGTCTTGTCCTCGCCGGGGGGCGAGCGAGCATCTGTGCGGGTCGTCGATCTGTGGAAGAAGTACGGCGACACGGAGGCGGTGCGTGGCATCTCGTTTGAGGTTCAGCCCGGAGAGATCTTTGGGCTGATCGGCCCTGACGGCGCGGGCAAGACATCAACCTTTCAGATTCTAGGCGGGGTCATGTCTGCAACGTCCGGTATTACTGAAATCTACGGCAAGGCCTCGCGAGACGCGCGTTCGCTCGTCGGTTATCTCACTCAAGCGTTCAGCCTTTATCCCGATCTCAGTGTCGGGGAGAACATTCGTTACGTTGGCGACTTGCGCCGCGTTCCGCCGGGGGAGATAACAAGCCGCGGTCACGAGTATCTTTCGATGTTCGACATGGATCGCTTCATCGATCGACTCGCGGGAAAACTCAGCGGCGGCATGAAACAGAAGCTCTCGCTGGTTGCGGCCCTAGTCGCGCAGCCCCGTGTTCTCCTGCTGGATGAACCAACTACCGGCGTAGATCCCGTGTCCCGCCGTGAGTTTTGGGACACGCTGGCCCATCTCGCGGACAACGGTCTGACGATCGTCGTGGCTACGCCCTATATGGACGAGGCCGAACGCTGTCACCGCGTCGCGTTGATGCAGCTCGGCGAGATTCATCAGATGGGGACTCCAGCGGAGTTGCGCGGTGGGCTCGGCTTGAAGCGCCTGGAGGTCCGCACTGCCAATCTGAGTGAGGCCGAGGACCGTCTCGATACGGACGAAAAGGACAAGGGTCCGATCGTTGACGTGCAGCGCTTCGGTGACAGGCTGGATGTCATGGTCAGCGATGCCGAAGCCGGTCGTAGCGAGATCGACTCGAAGCTCAACCAGGGGACTGCGCCTGAAGTCCGAGTGGCGGACCCGACACTTGAGAATGTGTTCGTCGCAACGCTACGCTCACTGGGCCAGGAGACGCACACCCCGCCATTTCCAGGCGAGCATCCACACCAGGACCTGCGCGGCAAGATCGCCATCGACGCGAAACATTTGACGAAGAAGTTCGGCGACTTCACGGCGGTCAAGGGGATTAACCTTGAGATTCAATACGGAGAGATCTACGGGCTGCTCGGCGCGAACGGGGCGGGCAAGACCACCCCAATCAAGATGCTGTGCGGTCTGCTGGCACCGACTCTTGGCGATATGACCCTGGCCGGGGAGAGCGGAAGCTTGCGGTCGTCGTCGGTTCGCGAACGGATTGGGTACATGTCGCAGAAGTTCTCTTTGTACGATGACCTGAGCATTGAAGAGAATCTGGATTTCTTCGGCGGTATCTACGGAGTACCTCAGAGCGAACTCGCGGCAAAAAAGGCCTGGGTCATGGAGTTCTCCGGTCTGAAGGGAAAAGAAGCGCTCATTACCGGAACGTTGCCGGGCGGATGGAAGCAGCGCGTAGCCTTCGGTGCGGCAATCATGCATGAACCGAGCGTCTTGTTTCTTGATGAACCAACTTCCGGCGTTGATCCGCTGGCGCGCCGCGCCTTCTGGCGAATGATCAACAAGCTTGCTGATGTGGGTACGGCCGTTCTTGTGACGACCCACTATCTCGAAGAGGCTGAGCAGTGCAATCGTCTGGGTTTCATGGTGGCCGGTGAGCTTGTGACCGAAGGCACGCCCAGCGGTGTGAAGAAGCAACAGGGAGGCCATCTTCTGGAGTTTCTGGTGGACAAGCCACAGGCTGCGGCCGACATGCTCAAAGAAAAGATGGACCGGTGGCGAGTCTCGATCTTTGGCTATCGTCTGCACGTGATCACGGACGAAGATGCCGAAACCGGTAAACGCACCGTAACGAAATTACTGACTGACGCCGGCATCGTAGTGCATGGCGTCCAGGAAGAGCCTTACTCGCTTGAGGACGTCTTCATTGCTGTGGTCGAAAAGAATCGTGCCAGCGGAAAGTTTGCGGCGGAGGACTAATGTTCAGAAGAATATTTGCGCAAGCCCGTAAAGAGTTGACCCAAATCTTGCGTGACCGGCTGGCGCTGGTCCTGGCGCTTGTGTTGCCGCTCTTTCTCATCCTGCTCTTGAGCAACGCGCTCTCGTTGACCGTCAAAGATATGCCGCTTGCGGTGCAGGACTTCGATAGCTCGCCGGCCTCACGGTCTTATATCGATGCGTTTCGTGCTTCCATCACGTTCCGAGTGGTCCCCTTGGCCTCGAACATGCAACCGGAGCAGGTCTTGCGAACTGGCGCTGCGAGAGGCGTCTTGATCATCCCGGAGCATTTCGGGCGTGATCTTGCCCGCGGCAATGTGTCCGATGTCCAACTCCTGATCGACGCCGGCGATGCGAACACCGCAAAGCAGATGAACGGTTACGCCGGCCAGATTACGCGTGCGTATCAGTCGCAGATTGCCGGTGGCTCCACCACGGCGTTGATTACACCGCAGATTCGACTGTGGTTCAATCCCGGCCGGGACTCGAAGAAATTCTACGCACCAGGCATCTTTGTGCTCGGCCTCTCGATGTTTCCACCGCTCCTGGCCTCCTTAGCGATGGCCAAGGAAGGCGAACAGAAGACCATACTCCAGGTCTATGTTTCGAGCATCTCGGTCCACGAGTTCCTCCTCGGCAAGATCCTTGCGTTCACAATCATCGCGATGGTCGAGTGGGTGTTTTCGCTCACGTTGTTGCTCACAGTGTTCGGGCTCCATCTTACCGGCGACCCGAGCGTATTCATCGTCGCTACTGTGCTGTATGCCATTTGCGTGGCCTCGTTCGGGACATGGGTCGGCTCCGCTATCCCAAGTCAAGCGGCAGCAATTCAAGTTGTCTCTTTGGGCGGATTTTTGCTTGTCTTCCTGCTGTCAGGACTCATCTATCCGCTGCGAAATATACCCGGCGGGCTGCGCTGGGTCTCAAGTCTCGTGTGGGGCAGCTACTACATCAAGATCGTTCGTGACGCGCTGTTGCAGGGGGGTGGATGGCCCGCCATGTGGTTCAACGTGCTCATGATCGCAGTCATTGGGGGCGTCTTCTATCTACTTTGCTGGCGAACGATGCGAAAGATGCAGGTGAACGCATGAACTCCGAACTGCCGGTCATCGGTTTCTGGAAACGCCTTCGCGTCCTGATCAAGAAAGAGTTTCGTCAGATCCGCCGCGACAAGCGCCTTGCGATTTCGCTCGTCGTGCCGCCTACTTTGCAGATCCTTCTTTTCGGGTTCGCGTTGAATTCGAACGTAACGGCCCTGCGCCTTGGCATTCAGGACGACAGCAAAACGCCTGAAAGCCGCGAACTCATTGCAACGCTCACGGAGAGCAAAAGCTTCACGTTCCAGAACTACTACTTCGACGGCAACACCATCAGCGCGGCGATCGATCGAGGCCAACTCGATGCCGCTGTTGTCATCCCCTATGACTTTGCGCGCGATATCAATCGCGAGCGGCCAACCAACATCCAGTTGATCCTCAACGCGGTTGACACCAACACCGCCTCGATTGGCCAGGGGTACGCGGAAGGCGTCGTAGCGGACTATAACGCGACACTCGCCGCCAAGGGCCTGCACGCCAGGGTCAACACGGCGCCTGTGCAGCGCCGCCGCAAGGGCACTGTCAATCTGATCCCCGCGTTTCTGTACAATCCAGGCCTCATCAGCAATTGGTTCATCGTCACAGGGACGCTCGGAACATTGTTGATCCTGAACGGATCTCTCGTCGCGTCCACCGCCATGATCAAGGAACGCGAAGCGGGCACCGTCGAGCAGCTTCTTATGACGCCCGCTGGTACCACCGAGATCATCGTTGCCAAGATTGCGCCGATCTTCGCGCTCCTCACCATCGTCATCTTTCTGGCGACCGGACTGATCCGCTTTGTCTTCAACGTGCCGATGCGAGGCAGTTTTCTGCTTGTGTTCGGAGGGGCGGTCTTGTGCCTGCTGTGCGGTATCGGCATAGGAACGTTCATCGCCACCTTCACACGTTCCGCGCAGCAAGCGCAGCTGCTCAGCTTTTTTGTAAACCCGCCGCTGGCTTCGCTCTCCGGGGCGCTGTCTCCGGTTGAGGCCATGCCCTCCTGGCTTCAGCCGATCACCTGGCTTAACCCGATTCGCCACTTCGGGATTATCACCCGTGGAGTCATGTTGAAGGGGAGCACGTTCGCAGAACTATGGCAATACTTCGCCGCCCTGATCGCCTTTGCCGTCGTTTTGGTGGGATTCAGTGTTTGGAGATTCCGTAAGCAGCTTGGCTGACGCGGACTGGGAGGAACGACAAATGACGATGAATACGAAATACGCTGCATTTCTTCTCTGCGGATTGTCATTGACCATAGCATCCGCACAGCAAAGCTCGACGGGCGGTGGCACGCAAGTCAACCAGGTGCCTCTATCGGGCCGCGCGGGTCAAAACGGGTCCGTCACCGCGCAGCAATCCGCAGTACCGGGTACCACACAGAGCGTGGACACCTTGAACTCGACCGTGTCAGCCCAGGGCCCCTACGCGCAGAGCGTTCTACGCAATCAGCCGGTTACTGGGCCCCTTACCATGCGGGAAGCTATACAGCGCGGCCTCGAATACAATCTGGGGGCGACTGGGCAGATGAACGGCGTCATTCAGGCGCATGGGCAGATGAGGGTTGCCAGGAGTTCGCTCTTGCCGAACCTGAGCGGGTCGCTGCGGGAGATTCTTCAGAAGTCGAGCCTTGCAGCACAGGGGCTCAGGGTTGCCTTCATTCCGCAGGTTGTAGGTCCCTACAACTATTTTGATTTGCGCGCAGCGCTAACTCAGAATGTCGTGGACTTAACAGCAATGAACAACTACCGTTCCGCGCAAGAGAACCTGAAGGCGGCAGAGATGGCCGCGAAAGATGCACGGGATCTCGTTGTCCTCGCGGTAGGTGGCGCTTATCTCCAGGTGATTTCAGCAGAGGCGCGAGTGGCCTCTGCAAAGGCTCAGGCCGAAACCTCCAAAGCCGTGTATGAGCAGACGCGCCAACGCCGTGAGGCTGGTCTCAATGCGCAGATCGACGTCAACCGCAATCTGGTGGAATATCAAACGCAGCAACAGCGGCTCACAACGCTCCAGAACGATCTGGCAAAGCAGAAGATCAACCTGGCCAGAATCATAGGGCTCGACCCGAATATCGACCTCGTGTTGGCAGACAAGGTTCCCTACGCACCGGCGCCGATCCTGATTTATGAAGATGCAGTCAGAACCGCGTTGGCCACGCGGGCGGATCTGAAAGCCGCGGACTCAGCCGCGCGCGCCGCGCAACGAGCACACTCCGCTGCCTTGGCAGAGCGCCTGCCGTCGCTTTCGGTTTCAGCAGACTATGGCTCCATTGGAGTCAATCCTTCGCAAGGCTCTGGAACCTACAACGTGACGGGAACTCTTCGTATTCCGCTTTGGCAGGGCGGCAAAGTGGAGGGAGACATTGAGCAATCCAAGGCTGCCCTCAACCAACGGCGCGCGGAGTTGAGTGAGATCGAAGGACGCATCAAGAGTGACGTGAAAAGCGCCTTTCTCGATTTGGAGGCCGCGACCAGCCAGTTGCAGGTGGCAGAAAGCAACCGCAAAGTTTCGAATGAGAATCTGGATCTCACGCGGCAGCGCCTGGAGGCGGGAATTGCGGACTCGGTGGAAGTGACGCAAGCGCAGGAAACTGTAGCCAACGCCGAACTCGATTCCATCACCAG
>CATPCN010000043.1 GCA_955652855.1 uncultured Chthoniobacterales bacterium
CGGCTCTACAACGCACGCACGCGCAAGGGACTGTTCACCGTAATGCGCGACGCCGCCGGCGTGCGGCTCGCCGCCGAGTTGATCGATGATCTGGAGAAATTCTTCGGTTCGGTGGAATCGAAATCCGATTTTCGAAAAGGCCGCGAGTTTCGCGTGCGCGATGTCGATCTTGTCCCGGACACGATCACCGGCCGGCTGGTCGCGCTCCAGGCGCGAATCGCTGAAGTGGTGAAGCGCGCCGATGACGAAATTTTGAAAGCGGAGCTGCAGGAATTTGGCCGGCGCGTCCGCGATGCGCGCGATGGTATCAGCATTTTCCTGGAGCAAAGCGCGCCGCAACACGTCTACTGGGTCGAGCGCACCGGAAAGACGGCGCAATTTCTTTCGCTCAACGCGGCGCCGATTGATCTCGCGCCGGTTCTGCGACGGATGATTTTCCGGAATAATTGCTGCTCGGTCATGACCAGCGCGACGCTGGCAGTCGGGCGCGAGGACCTCGCTTACTTTCGCGAGCGCATCGGCGCGACTGAAGCCGAGCCGTTGCAGCTTGGCAGTCCATTCGATTTTCAGAAGCAAATGAAAATGTTCGTCGTAAAAAAAATGCCCGACCCGCGCGATGCGACTTATCAGAAAGAGCTGGAACGCTGGATCGCGCATTTCGTGGAGAAGACCGATGGCTGCGCTTTTGTTCTCTTCACCAGCTACCGCGACATGCAGCAAGTGGCGGGTGAGATGCAGAAATTTTTTGTGGAGAAGAAAATGAATCTGCTCGTGCAGGGTGGCGGCGCGCCGCGCGGGAAACTGCTCGAGCAATTCAAATCCATGCCGCGCAGCGTGCTGTTCGGGACCGACAGCTTCTGGGGCGGTGTCGATGTTCCGGGCGAAGCGCTTTCAAATGTGATCATCACGCGATTGCCGTTCGCGGTCCCGGATACGCCGCTGATCGAAGCGAAGCTCGAGCTCGTTCAGGAACGCGGCGGGGACGCGTTCACCGAATATTCATTGCCGGAAGCGATCTTAAAATTTCGACAAGGCGTCGGTCGGTTGATCCGGACCAAAACCGACCGCGGCATCGTGGTCGTCTTAGATAATCGCATCGTGACCAAGCCGTACGGCCGCGCCTTCATGCAGGCGCTCCCGAAATGTCCGGTCGAAATTGTTTAAGAAGGCGATGGCACGCCAATATCGTCCGGTCGTGCGATCAGACGCGTGAAGAGGGGCGTTTGTTTTTCCGCGCACGATCCAGCGCAGGACCTCGCGCTCCCGGGGCGTCAGCTCTGATTGCCGGCTTCGTGCTCGTCACTGGTCACTGCTTTCCTTTTCAGTTTTCGGCTTTTCAGGGCTTCGGAATAATTTTATTTAGATGCATGCGCATGCTCATTCGAAAGCTATTTCCTGTTTGTGTCGCGGCGGTTTTGGTCAGTTGCAGCAATGGGCCAGTCGAATACGCGGCAGACAACAGCGGCGGTTATCTACACCAGATATCGACCGATCCGGCAGAAATTTTCCGGAGCAAAGTCGATCATGAAGCGGAGCTTGAGGCTCGCGGCGTCGAACCTCCGGTGGGTAACACCAGTTGGCGCGATTTCTGGACAAAAATGATCGCCTATTGGACGGGACCAGATGGTCTGGGGACGCACCAGCAGGTCACCGCATACATTGTTCAGCAGAGACGCGCGCGAGGTCTTCCAGCGCTTTAAACATCGCGCGGGACGAAACTTGCCGCGGCCGCAGTCCGGTTCTCGACCCCGAGCTTCGGATAGAGGCGTGAGTCACGCGTCGTCGAATGGATGTCTAGCGGCTTCACGTTCGGCGTCCCGTTCATACCAAACGGCGAGCTCACGAACCACGGTCGCGAGCCGGTGAAAGCCGGCAGCTTCAACATCGTCCGCCCTTTGACGATATTTATTCGCGAGCTCACGCTCTTCTTTGCCAGCAGTAAAGCCGTGAACGCCGCGTATGTTAAACAGCTCTGTCGTGAACCCCGATCGCATCTTGTCAGCCGATTTTCCATTCAAAGACTCGGCGACTGTTTTATGGATCCATAGGCCATCCGGATCGGGTGGCGCATATGGTAGAACCTGTCCCAACTGGCTCATCGCAATGTTAAGATGGCCCGATTTTTCAGCAGACTTCTGAACTGCAGATAACCACTCACTGAATTTTTTGGAGTCGAATGTGTTCGCGTCAATCTTGCCTGGCGGCGCCTGCCATCTCATCAATAGACGATAAGCGTTTTCGGCAATTCGTTTTTTCTCTTCGGGTCCCTCTTTGGGAGGTTGATCTTTTTCGCGTTCAGACCTGAAAATTGTCCGAATGATCTCACAATAAAAGTCGGGATCTGTTGCCAGGCGGGTTTCCAGGTGCTTTGGCGTTCCACCGGAGTACCCATCGAGCAACGGTAAATAGCCCCACTCAATTTCGAAAAGGTCATCGGGCTTTGTCTCTGAGTTTTCTTGAAGCCAATTGATCAAGTCTATGGCTGCGTGTTGATCAAGTGAATTGGTAGGCTCCTTGGATGTCAGATTCTCTTTCAATACGCGAACGACGAAATCGGGTGAGGGGGAGCCCTTATCGTGAATCAACAGGTCAACGCACTCCATGGCCGCACGTGGGCGCGCATTTGCTAAGAACCTTTCCGCTGCTTCCAAGAGCTGGTCTTTTGCTTGGTACGGATTCGCGCGGATCTCTGTCCAATATTCAGCCTCGCGGTCGGCGAGGAGTTCCTTGGCGCGTCTCCACGTTTCAGCTTCGAATGGAAGGAGAAGAAGAAATGCTTTCTTTTCAGGTAACGTCCAGGACGCCTGGATAGTCTTGTCTACCCAAGGCCATTTGTCCTTCCAGAACCGGCGCCATACAAACCCAGCCACGAATTGTTTTGTCCAAGCCTTGTCAGATCCGAGCTGTTCCGGAAGAAGCACGCTGTCGAGATCGTCCGGTGCGACAGAGCCTAGCGCTTCACCAACTTGAGAGGGCGCCGAGACGGATTCTGCAAATGTGAGGACGCCGCTGATATCAGACTTTTCCAATATTTCGGCAACAGCAGCTTGTCGTCGTTCGTCTAATCTTTCGCGCTGCCGTTCGAAATCTCCTTTCTCATCCATCAGTTCGAAATCGTGTTGAACGAAGAGGCGGCGGTGGATCAATTCCGGCGTGTCTGGGCGCAGTCTCACTGCAACTTCCTCGATTCGAGTCACTGTATCTGGAGTCATGGCCCACTGCGCGTCAGCGAACTTCTTGTGTTTCGTGACTAACCGCTCGAGCTGTTCCCACAGGCGAGTGCGATCTCCTGCAGGCAAATTGACAATTGCGTCCGACGAAAGATGACTCAGCAGTCGCGCTTGCGCGTCCGGTGGCAAGTCTTGGAGCTTATCGATCAATTCGAGCAGCTTGTCACGGTCGGTTGCCGCGATTTGCGCTGCGAGATCGGCATACGCGGCAACTTGGTCCCAATACTCCTTCATTGTGATTTTCTCGGAGTAATCTACAGGAATTAGCTCGCGCCAGGCTGGCTTCCGCGTGCCGGACGAAAAGCCGTGGGAACTGGGAACCAGATTGAGCAGCAATTTCCAACCAATCTGCGGCGATTCCTTAACTAATGTTTCTACGGCCGCGCGACGCTTCTGAATCGGTGCACAAGTTTGTGGAAACCATGGAAGAAAGATTGTGGCCAACGAATTGGCGGGTCGATTTGTCCAATTCCCTCCAGGATCAATTTCTGCCAGTTCACCTAATATCACTGTCACGCGTGCTAAATAGTCGGAGTGCCATGCGAGCGTCTCCAAAGCCCACAACAAGCCCGTCATGTAATTGATTCCGTCAATCCCAGAGCGCTCTTGAGTGAACACATCCGAAAAAGGTTTAGCGTGATCTGCCAATGCTTTTTCCACTGCGCCCAGAAATTCGTCTGGTGCCGCCTCTGCTAAAAGCGGAAGCACATCTTTCAAGCTAGCCCACAATTGCCAATCGGCGTTTTCAAGAAGATGCCAGACGGTAAGGATCGATACATTCTCCGGCTTTCCAATACTGCAGGAAGCTAGCGCCTTCGGATAGCTGCCGAGCAACGCTAGTGTCTCCGCAATTCCCTCTCTGATGATATCAGAGTACGGGCGTCTCTCGGCATCTCGCGTGAATTTCCAGCGTTCCTCTGGTGGCAGGTTTAGCTTCGGGTCGCGCTCGCTCAATATGCGGAGAGCGACCTTTTGGAATCGATCCAGATCGTTGTCGAAAAGAAACCGACCTAGAGTTTGCCAACCCTCAAATCGTGACACGAATTTCCATCTTTCATCACGTTGGATTAGGGGAGGGTCCGGACGCAACGTCATTGGGCGCACGTTCCGAATCCACTCCCCGTATTCTTTTCCCACGGATTCCTCCACTGCCGTTCGATCTTCCTGCAAATTCGCATCCCATCTCCCGATTAGTACTGCGAGTGCGAGTTCTCCGGCCTGTGTGCCCGCAGCCCACTCGGGCGATGCCGACAAATCAAGGAGCAGTCGCTTCAGAATGGGAATGGTACCGCCACAGAGGTCTGCGACTTTTCGGGCGCGCTCAGGCTCATAGCCTGACTCCCCAAGTGCTTTTGCAAGTTCGAACGAATTCGCCTCGTATAAGCGGGCCGAATTGCTATGGGAACCGGTGCCTGGATTGCCCGAAAAAATTACCGCGTGGCGATGCGTCTTCGCTTGCTGTCTCAAATCTGCTCCAGTTCCACCAACGTCCAGAGCTGGATGCGCAACGAACACGTGAGGCGTCTGCAACGTGCACATCACTTTCCACGTAGCGGGCTGGTCGATAATCAAACATCGACTCGCGAACGCGGATTGTTGCGGAAGTGGAAGGGACGCCAAACTCGCCGAAACAAAGTCTACACCTTCCTCTGGATATCTCGTTTGGAGCAAAAGCTCGTGCGTTTCCCCTTGAAACAATTTTACTAACTTTTGGACGGCTTCGTCCCGTCCGATAAGAAATATTTTTGGCTTGAGCTCAGGAGGTGAGCCGTAAAGGTGAAGGTTTTTCCAGTGAAGCGCAGGCGTCGTTAGACCATGCGTTGGAAGCCCGAATTGATCTGCCAGCCAAAAATCGATTTCGGGGAATAGATACAGCCATTGCGCGAGTTTCGTACCGTCGATGATTTTTATAGCCTTCCACTTCGTCGACTTTCGGTTCTCGAGCCATTTACGTTGGCTGTCGGAATTCCAACGGCGGTAGCCGGAGCGTGGTGTCACGAAAACAAACGTCGACGCTGCCTGTTCCTCCTCGGACGTTTGATCCGTTCTCTTTTTGAAATCCGATGTCGCTTTCGACGCTGGATCTCCATCGGTCCCTAACTCCCAGAAACTTTGTCCCGCGGGTACGTAAGGTTCAAAAGCGGTCGGCGAAACAAGAACGCCATCCCAACCCTGCTGGCGGACGCTTCCTCTAACAGGAATTCGCAATTCGTTTGGATTCTGAACGGATGCGCAAATTAATCTGAGCACCAGTTCAGGAACTATTCCGCGCGATTCGGCATAATCCGCGTGAGTGTCGAGCTTCTCCTCTGTGATAATGGGGGTGTGTTGCATAACAAGAATATCTAGGGGTGCAGTCGTGGCTGTACGCCAGACCTCACAAGTATTTACACGAACCACAGGGCTTTGTGAACACGTCGCGTAAAGAATTGAGGGATAAGACGCGGAATGACTTTTGTTGTTGTAACGAAATAAGGTTAAAACGTTCCGAAATTCGTCCTCGTTCCGCGGCTACCTTTGGCCAACGGAGTAGGAAGCCGTTGTTGAATGACATCTAACTAAACTGGGGGAGAATTTTGGTAGCACAACGGGGTGGCGCGCCCCCTTCGGATAGAGTTTGAGATGCGATCTATCATCTCTGTGGACGTGGCGCGGTCACGCGGACTAATGACTTGCAACTCGCGCGGTGCGCGGTTTTCCTAATTCGTATGAGATTCCTAAACATCTTCGCTGTCACGACTCTGTTGGTGTTCGGCGTTTGGGTAACGCCTGCATCGGCCCAGGATCCGGCGGTGGTTAACGCCAAGACAATACAAGTGCGGTTCGAAAACGAACGTGTCCGCGTCCTCGAAGCGACTTTGCCGCCGGGTGTCAAAGAGCAAGTCCACTCGCATCCCGCCTACGTGATCTACG
>CATPCN010000044.1 GCA_955652855.1 uncultured Chthoniobacterales bacterium
ATGTAAGGCGCCAGTTCGCGCCGTATTTCATACCGGAGGCGGAGCCCTACTTCCACATCGTTGACGCCTCGCGCAACACCGAATTCATTGTCCCGTTGGAACGCGATTTCGGTCTCGAAGCGCGGCTGTAGAATAAGCCTCTGTGTCAGCAGTGTCTCGTAGGCGCCCGTAAAGCGCAGCGAGGTCTTGCCCTTATTGCTAACGAAGAACGCCGGCTCGATATCAAACCGGCCGGGGGCCAGGCCTTGCAGTCCCACGACTGCGAAGACGCGTTGGGGATTGGCGCTTTCAAAGTGTTTCTCATACCGCAAACCCGCCTGCAGATCGAAGTACGGCGCAATCAGTTTGCCGTAGAGTGCCTGAACATCCGCCTCACCTCCGGTTCGCGATGAACCATATTGCTCGCCTCCACTCTTGATCCACAACCGGTGTTTGTCTCCGCCATACCAACTCAAGAGGTCCCAACGCAGGGCATTGATGCCGCGAATACGCTGAAATTCCAGGAGGTCGAAAAGAATGTACGAAAAGTTGGCATTGTCGTCCACGGGATTAGGCCACTTCGATTTTTCCGCTACCTTTGGCAGTGTGACGTCTGCCCCATATGCCACGCCCGATTGAGGAACGGAAGGGTTCGCCGGGACGCCTTGTGCGAGCGCAAAATCAGCCATCAGACTTGCCCCCGCTAGCACGGCGGCACAGCACCGTAAACCTTTCACGACATCACTTCCAGGTTGGGCGAGACCTCGACTACGCGAAACATGCCCAATTCCATGTGGAGCAGCAAGTGGCAATGCATCGCCCACTGGCCGGGTGCATCGGCCGTGATGGCGAGGGTCAACCGCTCCGCGGGTTTCACGCTGATGGTGTGCTTGCGAGGCTGATTCGGCCCGGCTCCATTTTCGAGTTCCATCCACATCCCGTGCAGGTGAATGGGATGTTCCATCATCGTGTCGTTGACCAGAACCAGGCGCAGCCGCTCGCCATAACGGAACGGAATCGGAGCTGTGGCCTCGGAATACTTCTTGCCGTCAAACGACCACATGTAGCGTTCCATGTTCCCGGTAATGTGCAACTCCACTTCGCGCGCCGGCTCGCGGCGGTCGGGGTACGGCGCGATACTCTTCAGATCGGCATATACTAATACGCGCGAACCAGTGTTCTCGAACCCTGATCCGGGCTCATCCAGGCGACTTTTTTCCGACATCGCGATGGAGGAGTTTTCGGCGCCGTGTGTGTCCGGTCCGTGCATGACCGGCGGGTTGCCGGGCAAACTCGGGCCTTGTAAGCGCCCCTCGGTCATGGTCGGCTTAGTCAGGGCTGGCTTATCCCTCCCTGGCATGTCCATCCCAGGCATGGCGTCCTTTTCCACACCGGCACCTTTGCGCTGCGTGTCCTCCAGAACCTTGCCCGCTGTATCCATGCCCTGCATCTGGCGTCCACTGATATCCGAGCCCGGCATCTTCATTCCTTTGACGTCCGCCGCCGGCATGCCCATCCCCATGTCGGCCATGGTCCGAACCGGACGCGGCCGGCGCTGTGGGATGGCCGCGCTCATACCTTGACTCGGTGCGAGAGTCCCGCGCGTGTAACCGCTTCGATCCATCGCTTCCGCAAATAGGGTGTAAGCCCGATCTCCCGGCTGGACCAAGACATCAAAGGTCTCACCCGGCGCAATGCGGAATTCATCGACTTCGACCGGCTGCACGTTCTGTCCGTCAGCCTGCACGACTGACATTTTCAGACCGGGAATACGGATATCGAAATATGTCATCGCCCCCGCGGCGATGAAACGCAGGCGCACCGTTTCACCCGATCGGAACAACCCGGTCCAGTTGGCTTCGGGCGTCAATCCATTCAGAAGATAGGTGTAGGTATATCCGGTGACGTCCGCAAAGTCGGTGGGGTCCATCCGCATCTTCGACCAGCTCAGACGCTCTTTGAGCGTTGCGCCGAAGCCGTTGCTGCTTGTGTCGCGAACGAATTCACCGACCGTGCGTTTTTGATAATTGAAGTAGCCGGCCTGCTTCTTCAGCTTGCTTATGATCGTGGCGGGTGATTCGAAGCTCCAGTCCGAGAGCATGACAACATAATCGCGATCATACCGGAACGGCTCAGGCTCAAGCGGATCGATGACGAGAGGAAAGTACAGTCCCAGCAGCTCCTGCCCGCCCGAGTGGCTGTGCGCCCAGTACGTCCCGCTCTGGCGCACGGGAAACCGGTACGTGAAGCTGCCGCCGGCAGGAATACCGCCAAACGTCACTCCGGGCACGCCGTCCATAGGCTGCGGCACAATCAGCCCATGCCAATGAATCGAACTGATCTCCGGGAGACTATTGTTGACTCGGAACACGGCTTCCTGACCCTCGCGCAAACGCACGAGCGGCCCCGGAATCGAGCCGTTCACACCGATGGCCCTCCCTGTGCGTCCATTGATCACAAGCGGTAAGGATTGGATATCGAGATCGACTATGCTTTCTCCGGATACCCTTGCAAGACGTGGCACGAGCACGCCGTGTTTGGCATCGGCCCACGCGTACGCTGGCGCCGCGAAACCGGCCGCTGCCATGGCACTGATCGTTCCGATAAGTTGTCGTCTCGTGAAAGGTGTGGAAGTCATTAGAGTCTCTCTTTATGCGATTCGCACTCCGCATTTACGGGGCATTGAATGCCCGCCGCTGGCCACAGGGAGAACGGCAATCGCGCCCATATTTGTGTTCTTCTCCCTTCAATGATGCTTGTAGTAACCCACGCCGCGGATGTCGTTCCAGGACGTGGTCTGGTGGCAGCGATAACACTGGTTCACCTGAGTTGACCCGCAGCATCCGGCTACGAGTGCATCTTCTTGCCGGGCGATCTTTTTCGAAATCATTTCGAAGTGCATCATGTAGTGAGCCGGCGGAGCTTGGTGGCACTGAGCGCAGTCGAACGAGCGTGGGGAAGGGTGCCGGAATTCCGCAATTGTCCATTTGGCCATCGCGTGGCACTGTGCGCAGTCTTTGCCGAACAGTCCCAAGTGCCGGTCTTTGGTGGCATGGCATCCAGTACAGTTGAGGGCCTCGCGCGCGGAGCTCGCGTCGAGTTGACCGGGAATTCGAATGCGCAACCAGGTCTCCAGCGACTTGCGGGTAGAGGCGCTGGCGGCATCCCCTTGAGACGCTCGCGCAAGCGTCCGTGCGCCAATCTTGGCGAGTTCCAAGTGGTCCATCGCGATAAGGCGGGTGTTCGTTCTCTGATGTTCGACGTGACATGTTGAACACTCGCGGATGCTAGCGTGGAACGCGGTCGGCTGACGACCCAGCAGCCGTTCGTCATTCGCATGGCAGAAGGTGCACTTCGCGTCCGTCACGCCGACGTTCGTCTCGTGGCACGATGCGCATCGATTAGCGATGTAAGCGTGCCCAGGCGATAGCGGACCCGGACTGATGAACTGCTTCAACGCCGATGTTACCGGCGTGAAGCGTGCCACGGCGAGCGATGCCGCGGCAACCGCAGCGATTGAGGCGAGCCACAATAGCAGCCTTTTCATCGTAGCCACCTCAGTCCGAAGTGGATGCCGGAGCCGATGTGCAGCGCGAGCAGCAGGTAGAGGACGACAGAGAGAACGATGTGCAGCTTCAAAGATCGGCCGAACCAACGTTTGAACAGCTCGTGCGTGCGAACCGCGTATTCCAGATTCGCTACTCCTTCGGCAAGGTGGGTTACCTCGCCGGCTGGTCCACCGAATGGGAACTGAATCCCCAGCGACCCCAGGCCCGCCGCCAAGAGGGGCGCGTTAGGAAGGGCCCTCATTTCAGCCGGAGAGTTCTCGATCACTCCCCACGCACTGTCGAGATCGCCCCTGGCGGTCTGCAGCAGGATCAATTTGTCCTTAATTTCATGGTTGACATAGGTGAGCAGATAACGAACTGCAAACCCGCTCACGACCACGAGGAGCATCACTGCCGTCAGCGCAATTCCCAGCCCGCTGTCGAACTTGTGACCGGTGTGAAGGAGCGCGAACAAAGGACCGAGGATGCCCGCGTAGACGTGCAGGGTAAGCAACGACTGCATCGAAATGTGCGCTGTTATTCGAGCGTGCAGGAAGGGAATTCGCTTCGCGATTGGGTACGCGAGCGGGACCAGCATGAGCACAGCCCCCGCTATTCCGAACGCTGCCCCTAATCCGCTGCCCGGAAAGCGTGGCGAGCGGTGGAACAGGAAGCCGAGCCAAGCCAGCAACAAGACGCCGACGACACCGGTGACGATGATGCCTTCACGCTCATTCATGGCTATGCTGCCACCGCGACTTCGCCCTTGGGCTTTGCCTGACAGGCCAGAATGATGCCATTGGTTTTGTCGTCGGCATCGAGAGCGTCCTGCACTGCCATCTCAACCTCGCCGGAAATCATCTTCACCTTGCACACGCCGCAGGTCCCGACGCGGCAAGAGTATTCGATTCCGATGCCGAGTTCCTCGGAGAGCTCCAGAATGGTCTGATCGACATGAATTTTGGCCGACTTGCTGTTCTTCGAAAACGTAATCAGCGGGCCAGTGGCAGGGGCACTCAGTTTGGCGGTGGTTCCTGCGACTGCTGGTATGGGCTTGGCTGCGCCGAATGCTTCGGTCTTCACGCGGTCTGGCGCAACTCCTAGCTCGGCGAGTATGGACCTGATCGAGTCCATCATCGGTGGTGGCCCGCACAGGTGGACCCTGCGTGAAGCAAGATCGGGAACCGTCCGCGTGAGCCATTCCTTAGTGATCCGTCCGCGAGGGCCCTTCCAGTCTGCCCCCTCTGGGCCTGAGATGGTGACCGCGACGTGCAACGTCGGATTCAGGCGCTGAAGCGCAGCGATTTGGTCCGCAAAAATGAAGTCGGCCGGAGTGCGGCACGTGTGGATAAAGAAAATGTCACCGGCCCATGACCGCTCCGTGAGATAACGAGTGATGCTCATCATGGGCGTGATCCCCACACCGCCGGAGATGAGAACAATGCTTTCCGCCTCTGTTCCGGTAAAAGTGAATTTTCCGACCGGGCCTCCCGCTTCGATCTGGTCGCCAACTTTGAGCAGATCATCGATGTGACGGGACACCGCGCCCCGTGGCTCACGCCGAACGGTCAGCTCGACGTAATGGCGCGGCGTCGGGGAAGACGAGATGGAGTAGGAGCGGTTCATTCTCGCGCCACCAATCCAGAACGAGACGTTGAGGAAC
>CATPCN010000045.1 GCA_955652855.1 uncultured Chthoniobacterales bacterium
ATATGCACCTGCCCATTGCTTGAGTCATACCAGCCAACTATGAAATACCATACACTCGAAGTCAGTGTAAGAAGTGATTCTGCTTGGTAAAAAGTCCCTCCCTGAAAGAAATCGAAGTAAGCATTAGTTGTAGTTCCGTTATTGTATATCTCCAGATTGTATTCACGGTTAGTTGCGGGGGCCGTATCCGTGTCCTTGGCGACCAAGTCATAAATCGCCATCGATGCGGGTAAAGACGTCAGCTTAACCCACGCCGAAATCGTGAAGTCGGTGTTCCCCGACATCTGTAACGAAGCGTTGCTGGCAATGCTCAGATAATTGGAATTAGCAGAATTAAAATTTGCGGCATTGCCAATTATTCCGGTTGCGCTTCCAGTAGAGTTGTTGTCTGTGAGGTTATTCGTCCCGAAACTGTCCGCACGCGTCCCACTGGTTTCGTCTAGTTTCCAGTAGCTGACCAAATTTACTTTCAACGAATTGAGAGAGAATGTGTCGCTTACGGAACGTGGCATCAGCGCGATGCGGGTTGCGACATCGGCGTTGGTCGCGGCGTCTGACACGGTTCGCGCGTTCACGACGCCGCGCGTAGCCACATCCGCCGAGGTCGCCGCGTCGCTGGCGGTCGTGAAATAGCTTTGCGGGCCACCGGCTGTGTCGCTCAGTTCAAAACATTCTTCCCACGTTACCGGAACTGAGAATTGTCCGGTCATACTGCCAGTCGTCGGCGGCGGGATGAAATCCGCCCGGCGTAACGTGAGACTCCACGGCACGAGCTGGTTTATTAGCGCCGCGCCGTAGCCGCCGTTGTATCTGTCCGCTCCGGACATGTCCACCGCGGAGACGGTCTCGTCGAGTTCGCCGTAGTAAGCGCCCCGGTTCGACGCGATGAACTTGGAGGTGACGTTACTCATTCTTTGACCAGATTGGTCTCGATGCGCATGATGGCATCGCGTCCGATGACGATGACGATTGCTTGCTCCGGCTCTAATTCGATTTTATGCAACAACGAGTTGCTGCTCCACCATGTGTGCGGTGAATATGGGCCGACGAACACGTCTTCGATAACTTCACCTTCTTCCAGACGCACGGTCACCCGCGAAGGCGATGAGGCCGACACGGATGCCCAGTCCAGAGTCATCGGCCTATCTATGTTGCAGTCACGCCGCAGTGTGTGAACGCCTTGGCGCAATATCATACCATGTCCTCTTTCCATGCGAACGTGACCTCTGACTTCTGCCAGTTCGAGGCGTCTTCGCACGTTGCAATCGCCAAACCCATACCAGCCGGAATGTCTATGCCGCTGCCAAAATCAATGTCGACATATAGTCCAGCGACAGGAACCCCGGAGTAACCTAAAAGACCGATACTGGTGCCGACGTAAGTCGGTTGAACAGTGAATGCTGCTAGGTCTAAGATCGCGCCTGACGGTGGCGCGCCGCCATAGTTAGAGTCTGCTTCTCGCCCCGGTGTTACGCTGCTGCCCGGCGTGCCACGCGCCGATGTCCGTTGAACCCTAAGAGATTGTACGTTCGCAGGTGCGGCTGCGACCGAAAACGCAACGAATAACACCCGGATGATCTGGCTAGCGTGCGGGTTCCAAAGCTGCGCAATCGCCAAGTCCGCCGTTGCGCCTGCTGCCACTGTTCTGCCGCGTACCGTGTACATTCATTCTTACCAATCTTCCAACCATGAGAAGGTGATGTCCGATATAGGCCAGATCGTTGCCGCCACCTGAATCAGCACCAAACCGGCCCCCGGAGGAATTTCAATGCCTCCCGGAATCGGCAACACGATGCCTGCGCCTTGCACTGCTGGCGCTGCCCAACCAAATCCGAAATCACCGGCTATGAGTGTAGGCTGCACGGTGTAAGCGGCGAGGTCTAGCAATACGCCTGACACCGGCGCGACGCCGTAAGTCGAGTGCGTTTCCCTGCCCGGCGTTACAGTAGTAGCTGGCGTGCCACGGGCGGATATTCGGCGCAACCTGAAAGCATCACCGGCTGTGCCTGCGCCGGCCTGCTTGAAAACGGCGAAACTAACTACCTTGCATCGCTGCGTGGCGTGCGGATTCCAGAACCCGGCAATCGCGTGATCGGCAGTTGCCGCAGTTGCTGCCGTTCTTCCCCGGACAGTATACATCTCATTTCATCCGCCGCGCCCGTTGCCCTGACTGGGGAGCGCGACGATGCGCGCCGGTTCGATCAGCGGTTGCTCCACCGGCTTGTAGTCTTTGACGGCGTCGCGCGCTATCTCCAGCATCGCGTAGCAGAGCATCTTGTCGTAGAGCGGCCCGCTCACCTGCGCCGGTTGCCCCGGCACGAAGCTGATCTTGAGTTCCACCGGAGAAGCGACTCGTCCCTCGTTCATCTTATGAGATCGTGACCGTTTCAGGTTTGTTGCGACGTGCCCGTGACATCTTCCATCTTTCTGCGCGTTGGCGTTTTTGTTCATTTGTCGCGGTCGACCACCAGTTGCGCAGCGAGTTTTTGCTTCCCTCTGCATTACCTCTTCCGATGCCTTTGATTCGCTCGGTTGGTACAATGCGATTGTAAATTTTCCGATGCTCGCTGTTCTCTATGCGTTTAATTTGGTTACAGTTTGCGCAGAGCAACGCGTAATCGCTTCGGTTAGTTAACACTCGGTTTCGGAATTCGGCATAATGTCGATTCCAACGGTCAGCCGAGCCGCCGCCTTTCACATGATCGATTTGAAAAGCGCGCCAGTCTTTATCGTAACCACATCTTTCACATTTACCGCCGAGAAGTTCGATGAATTGTCGGCGTTGTTTCTGCCGATCCTGTTGTCCTATTGCGTTGCGACATGAACAACACCACCCTGTCAATCCATCGTTGCTTGCTCGACTCAAGCCAAATTCCGAAACCGGTTTTTCTGTTTTGCATTGCGGACATCTTTTATTTTCCATGTCCACATTATGTGTCAAGAAATACATTTTGTAAACAGAATTTAACTCTCAACTTATGGTCACGGTCTCAGTCA
>CATPCN010000046.1 GCA_955652855.1 uncultured Chthoniobacterales bacterium
TTGAAGAAATCGGAGATCGTTCGCGTCGGCCGGCTCCTTGTCGATTTTCTTTATTGTCGATCTAACGAACCGCCGCGCATCGCCGTTGCGGGCTTAAATCCGCACGCCGGCGAATCTGGAAAGATCGGCAGGGAAGAAATTGAAATCATCGCGCCAGCAATCGCTGAGCTGCAAAAGATTTGCGGCGCAAGATCGACAACGGAGCCGGCGGGAGCCGAGCGACGTGGACAGGCAGCCCGAGAGGGTGCCGAGTCGGGCGACAAGGCATCATTCGAGGGACCTTTTCCGCCGGACACAATTTTTCATCGCGCCGCGCAGGGTGATTTCGACGCGGTGCTCTGCATGTATCACGATCAGGGATTGATCCCGCTCAAGCTGCACGCATTTCACGAGGGTGTGAACGTCACCCTCGGCCTGCCCTTTCCGCGCACCAGCCCCGATCACGGCACTGCTTTTGAAATCGCGGGCAAAGGGATTGCGCGACCCGACAGCATGATCGCGGCGATCACACTTGCCGTGCAGCTTGCAAAAAAATAATCGTGCGAGTCGCGAAGTACATCACGGTCTTCAACCTCGGTCTGCAAAACACCTTTGTGTATCGCTGGAACTATTTTCTGCGCGCGCTCTTCGGGTTGATCCCGCTGGCCGGCACTGTTTTTCTCTGGCGCGCCATTTTCCGCGAACGCGGAGGCAGCCTGCACGGATACGATTACGGTTCGATGATTCATTACTACCTGCTCACCATCCTGGTTTCGAATCTGGTCACGCCCACCGAGGACGACTGGCAGATCGCGGCCGACATTCGCGAAGGGCAGATCAATTCTTTTTTGACAAAGCCGATGAATTATCTCGGCTATCGCTTCAGCCTTTTTCTGAGCGGCCGGCTCGTTTTTACTGCGGTCACGATCGTGCCGATCGTGATCATCTTTTTTTATTTCCGCAGCTATCTCGCGCTGCCGGCCAGTACATCGACATATTTTTTCGCGACGATCTCGCTCTTAATGGCGGCCTTCATCCAATTCTTCATCAGCTACAGCCTTGCCATGATGGCGTTCTGGATCCTCGAAATTTCCACGATCGTTTTCATCGTTTATTCCTTCGAATATTTTCTGGGCGGCCAAATGTTTCCGGTCGACATCATGTCGGCCCAAATCCAGGCCGTGATGAAATGGCTCCCGTTTTATTACGAGCTGTTTTGTCCGATCGGAATTTTCATGGAACGCATCCGCGGCGCGGAGCTGGCTCAAGCATTGTCCATCCAGGCAGGCTGGCTCTTGCTCACGTGGGCCGGCGCGGCCACGATGTGGAAACGCGGCCTCGGCCATTACCAAGCGGTCGGCGGTTAAGTCGCGCGCGCTGGCAGTCGGACTTGCGCTGCAAGCAGCGCGCCGCTGAAAAAAAGGATCGCGCTATAACTGAATGCGATTTGCGTTCCGAATGCAGACCAGAGCCCGCCGACGACAAGACTGGAAATGAAATCGCCGATTCCGTTCGTGGTGGCGAGCACACCGAAAGCCATTCCGTGATGACTTTCACCGACAAGCTCTGCGCAAAGTGAATCTTCGAGCGTTTCTTCCATGGCGACATAAATTCCGCCCGCCACGAAAACGAGCGCCATCGTCCATGTCGATGTTGGCAAAAAAATAATTCCGAGCGTCATCAATCCAGCGAGCGCGTAACCGGTCGCAAGCAAAATATTTTTCGGAAAATGATCGGCGAGCCAACCCGCCACCAATGAAAAACTCGCGTAAAAGATGTTGTGCAAAACGTAAAGACTGATCGCGATGCTGGCGGCTTTTGCAGCGCCGATGGTCGGAGCAAGCTTCTGCGCGGCGAGCAAGATCAACATGCTGTGCGCGAAATCTCCCGCGCCGAATAATCCGACGGCGACGAGAAACTTTCGATACGGCTTCGGGAGCAAACGCAACCGTTCACCGAAAGAAATGTGCGGGACGGGCACGCGTTCGCGTTCCTTGACCAAAAACAAAACCACAACAGCTGCGAGCAATCCCGGCACGAGCGTCCAAAGAAAAAGCAGCCGGTAATTGTGACGCGTTAGATCGAGAAGAAAAAGCGCGGTGAGCGGACCGACGATCGCGCCGACGGTATCCATGGCGCGTTCGAGCCCGAAGGCGCGGCCGTACTCTTCGCGTGAAACCGAAGCGGCGAGCAACGCTTTGCGAACCGGGGTGCGCACGCCGCGCCCCAACCATGCGCTCGCCCGCGCAAAAAGAACGTGCCAGGCGTTGGTCGCGAATGCGAAACATGCGGTCGCAATTGCGGTGAGAAGATAACCGCCCACCGCGATCGGCTTTCGACGCTGTAGCTTGTCGGTGTAAAAACCCGACGCCATTTTCGCGAAGCTGGACAAGCCGTCGGACACGCCTTCAATCAAACCGAGCCATGCCGCTGCAACTCCGAGTGTCGCCAAGAACGCGGGCAACGCCGCTGTCGCGATCTCGTGCGACCAATCACTAAAGAGCGAAGCGAGTCCGATGCCGAGAACAGTCGAGTTAAGCCAGCGTGATTTTTTCAAGACGGAGCGGCGGAAAATGGCGGCTGCTACAAAAGACTATTCGTAACGCAAAGCGTCAATTGGATCGAGACGCGCCGCTTCGCGCGCCGGATAAAATCCAAAGAATATTCCGACCGCCGCGCTAAAGAGAAACGCGACCACGATGGAGCCGATTGAAATGAGCGTCGGCCAATTAAAACGCCAGGAAAGAAATTGCGAGGCGCCTACGCCGAGAATGATGCCGAGGATACCACCGACCGAGCTGAGCGAAACAGCTTCGATTAAAAATTGCGTGAGAATATCGCGACCATGCGCACCGACCGCGAGACGCACACCGATCTCGCGGGTTCGTTCCGTCACGCTTACGAGCATGATGTTCATGATGCCGATGCCGCCTACGATCAGCGAAACGCCGGCGATCGCGCCGAGCAAGAGTGTCATGACACGCGAGGTCGCGGTGGCCGCTTCCGCGATTTCTTCCTGATTGCGCACGGTGAAATCGTCATCGCGTCCCGGACTAATATTGTGACGCTGTCGCAGCAAGTCGATGATCTGCTGCTGCGCCGCGCTCAATTGTTTCGCATCACCAACTTGCACGTTGATGTTGCGCAATGTCGTTCCGCCGGACACGCGCTTCATCGCGCTCGTAAACGGCATCACCACGACGTCGTCCTGATCCACGCCCTGTGTGCTCAGGCCTTTGGTTGTGAGCACGCCGGTGATGGTGAACGGCACATTTTTGATTCGCAAAATTTGACCGACCGCATCGTCGTTCCCGTAAATCTGCGTCGCAGTCGTATGGCCAACGACGCAGACCTTGTTCGCGCTTCGCACATCTTGCGCCGTGAACGGCGCGCCCTCCGCCAGCGGCCACTGACGCAAATCGAAATAATCGGCAGACTCGCCGTAGATGCGCGTAAACCAGTTTTGATTTCCGGCTGCGACTTGTGTGTTTGAGACGACCTCTTCGCTTACCGCGGTCACGCCTCCCACTTCGCGCCGGATCGCATCGGCGTCTTCAATTTTCAAAGTTCCTGCTCCGCCCCATCCGGTACGAATGCCGCTCGCCGTGGTGCTGCCGGAGAAAATCAGAATTACATTTTGGCCGAGGCTCGCGATCTGCGCTTCGACCTGAGCTTTCGCGCCATTGCCAATGCCGACCATCGCGATGACTGCGCCGACGCCGATGATAATTCCGAGCGCGGTGAGGACTGAGCGCAGTTTATTTCGGCGCAAGGCGCGAAACGCAATCTTGAATGTCGATCCAAGTCTCATGATCAGAACTTGGAGGGAGCAACCTCATCCACGTTGGTAACTTTGTGAATCTCGAAGCGGGCATCGAGCCGCTGCGTGACTGCGCGATCGCTCTGCATGAGACCGTCGCGCATCACGACGTTGCGACGCGCATAAGAAGCAATGTCCGCTTCATGCGTCACCATGACGATGGTGATGCCACGCTCATTGAGCTCCTGAAAAATTCCCATGATCTCGATGCTCGTTCGACTGTCGAGGTTGCCGGTCGGTTCATCCGCGAGCAAAACTTCCGGATCGTTGACAAGCGCGCGCGCAATCGCGACGCGTTGCTGCTGGCCGCCGGAAAGCTGACTCGGATGATGGTCCTCGCGTCCTTGCAAACCGACTGCCGCCAAAACGCGATCGGCCTTTTCCTGAAGTTGCGCACTCGTTAGGCGATGCAGGCCGTAAAGCAATGGAAGCTCGACGTTTTCTCGCGCGGACGTGCGCGGCAGCAGATTAAAATTTTGAAAAATGAAACCGATCTTGCCGTTGCGAATATCGGCCAATTGATCGCGATCGAGCTGCGAAACGTCGGAGCCATCGAGAAGATAGTGACCTTGCGTTGGACGATCGAGGCAGCCGAGAATATTCATCAATGTCGATTTTCCCGAGCCGCTCGATCCCATGAGCGCAACGAATTCGCCGCGGTTGATCTCGAGCGAAACGCCGCGCACGGCATGCACTTCCATTTCGCCGCTGCGATAAGTTTTGTGCACGTCGGCTAAATTGACGACCGCACCGTTTTTCATGTCGATCTTGTCACGCGGTCGTTTTCCGCTCCTAAAATCTGCGCTGGCCGCCGGAAAATGGATTCGGCGCAGGAGTTTGCGCGGCGGCGCCACCGAGTTTCGCGGTCACAATCCGGTCGCCTTCTTTTAATCCTTCGAGCACCTCGGTAGTAATTCCATCGCTAATTCCGGTCTTGATTTGCACCGCGCGCGGCTGGCTTCCCTGCAAAACATAAACCGTCCGCTCGCCGCTGCGCCGCTGCTGCGCGCCCGCATCGCGCGATCCGCTTTTCAGCGAAGGCGATTCCCTTTCCGGGACCGGTGTCGATCCTTCCGGACGAAACCGCAGCGCCGCGTTACTGACTTTCAACACGTTATCACGCTGCGCGATAATAATGGAAACGTTCGCCGTCATGCCGGGCTTCAACTTCAAATCTTCATTGCTCACACCAATCACTGTGTCGTAGGTCACAACGTTTTGCACGGTGATCGGCGCGTTGCGCACTTGCACCACCTGACCGTGAAACGTGCGCAACGGAAATGCGTCCACCGTGAAATCGACTTTCTGATCGACCGCGACCGAACCGACGTCGGCCTCCGCCACGTTGGAATCAATTTGCATCTTCGCCAGGTCGTTCGCGATCGTGAAAATCACGGGAGCTTGCAGACTGGCTGCGACTGTTTGGCCAACGTCGACACTGCGCGAAATGACCGAGCCATCGATCGGCGACGTGATCGTGCAATGGTCGAGATCGGCTTTCGCTTTGGCGAGCGCGCCCTGTTTGATTTTCACGTTCGCTTCCGCCTGATGCAGGTTCGCCATCGCTTGATCGAGATCAACCTGCGCGGAGTTCTGTTTCGCAAAAAGATCCTGGGTGCGTTTGGCGTTGAGCTGCGTCAGCTCCAGCGCGGCTTGCGCGTTCGCGAGATCGCCTTCGGCTTGTGTGACGGTGGCTTGAAACAGCGCGGGATCGATCTGCGCGACCACCTGACCCGCTTTGACCTGAGAATTAAAATCGACAAAAAGTTTCTGGATGTTGCCCGAAACCTGGCTGCCGACTTGTACGTTGACGACCGGATTCAAAGTTCCGGTCGCGGTGACGGCTTGCGTGATCGGCCCACGCGTGACGGTGGCGGTTTGATACTCGGAACTGCCGCCGCTCCGGCATTGTCGAATCAAAAACAAAAGAACAATCGCGCCCGCAAGCAGGATGGCGATAGGAAGAAATCGTTTCATGAGAATCGGGCGCTGATGAAGTGCAAGAGGCTGAGCGTCAATGCAAATTCAACCGCAGTCCAGCGTCCAAGTTGCGATTTCCTCTTGCGCGATTGCAGCAGTTGACTTGCATCGTTCGCCGCGGGAGAAAACCGTGATCATGCGACGCTATTTCGAGATTTACGGAATCATGCTGCGCAACTCGCTCATTCGCGAGATGAGTTTCAAAGCGAACTTTCTTCTCTGGATGGTGGTGGAGGTGCTTTGGTTTTGGGGACAAATTTTTTTCTTCAGCATCATTTTCGGACAAGTGGACCGGATCGGTGATTGGACGAAATGGGAAGTGGTCCTGCTCGTCGGGACGCATCAAATCATCGCGCAATTGTTTCAGGCATTCTTTTTCGTCAATGTCGCAAACATTCCAGAGCTGGTGCGAACGGGGAAACTCGATTCGCTGCTCGTGCTGCCGATGGACAGCCAGTTCGCGGTCTCGAGCAAACAATTCAGCCTCGATAGTGTACTCAATGCGCTGCTCGGCGGCGCCGTTGTCATCGTTTCGCTGTCGGAACTCGGAATTACGCCGAGCATCAGCGCCATCCTGCTTTACACCGTCGCGCTTGGGTTCGGCGTCGCCGTGCATTATTCCATCATGCTCAGTTTGGCGGCGGTCAGTTTCTGGATCGTGCGCGCGCAAGGCCTGGTCTACGGCTATTTCAATTTTCTCAACATCGCGAGTTATCCGGACGTGATTTTTCCGAGGCTCTTCCGATTTGTCTTCGGCTGGATTATTCCGGTCGTGGTCGTGGCGAATATTCCGACGCGGCTCTTGATCAA
>CATPCN010000047.1 GCA_955652855.1 uncultured Chthoniobacterales bacterium
CCGCGACCTCGTTTGATGTGCTCATGTTTTCTTTCGTTTCATCGGCTCGAAGTTGCGCCGCGCCGAAAACAAAACCGAGCAGGGCGGTCGCTAAGATCGACATTTTCATTCTGACAAGTGACACGAACGCTGCGGCGTGTCACGCGGTCTTCGCGTGATATTCCTGTAAACTGCGCACCTGCAGCTTTCGTTTTTGCAATGACCGAATGCCGTTCGCGCTCGCCTGCGCCGCGCGCAAGGTCGTCATGATCGGAATTTTTTGCGCGAGCGCGGCGTTGCGGATCCTGACTTCATCTTCGCGGGGAATTTTTCCGCTCGGTGTGTTGATGATGAAATTAATGTCGCCGTTCTTGACGCGATCGAGCACGTTGGGCCGGCCTTCGCGAAGCTTGAATACTTTCGCCACCGGAATGCGCGCTTTGGCGAGCGTCTTCGCCGTTCCTTCCGTCGCAATAATTCCAAAGCCGAGACTGACAAATTCGCGCGCGATCGGCAGCACAGCTTTCTTGTCGCTGTCTTTCACGCTGATGAAAACATTGCCCGAGGTGGGCAAGGCCGGCGGCGCGGCCATCTGCGATTTCGCGTAAGCGAGGCCAAGATCGACATCGATGCCCATGACTTCGCCGGTCGATTTCATTTCAGGTCCGAGTGCGATATCGATGCCTTGATAACGCAGAAACGGAAACACGGCTTCCTTCACAGAATAATGTTTCGGCATGATTTCCTTTGTAAAGTCGAGCTCGCGCAAAGTTTTTCCGGTCATCACTTTCGCGGCGAGCTTGGCCAGCGGCACACCGATCGCCTTGCTCACAAACGGCACGGTGCGCGAGGCGCGCGGGTTTACTTCGAGCACATAAACTTCTTCGCCTTTGACGGCGAATTGCACGTTCATCAAGCCGCGCACTTTTAGTTCTTGCGCCATCGCTTTCGTCGCAGTGGAAATTTCATCGAGAACTTTTT
The DNA here is from genome assembly GCA_955652855.1 of uncultured Chthoniobacterales bacterium. The sequence continues at coordinate 961 of CATPCN010000047.1, forward strand.
TCGACAAAGAAAATGTCGGAATCACGCAAGCGCTGTCGCCGCTGTGAATGCCGGCTTCCTCGATGTGTTCCATGATCGCGCCGATCACGGTCATCTCACCATCGGCAATGCAATCCACATCAACTTCGATCGCATCTTCCAAGAAACGATCGACCAACACCGGGCGGTCCGGCGTCACTTCGATCGCGCTCGCCATGTAACGGCGCAGATCTTCTTCGTTATAAACCAACTCCATCGCGCGGCCGCCGAGGACAAACGATGGCCTAACGAGCACCGGATAACCAATTTTCTTTGCGATCGTGACAGCGTCATCGGTGTTCACCGCTGATCCGCTCGGCGTTTGGCGCAAACCGAGTTTGTCGAGCATCGCGGCGAATAATTGTCGATCTTCCGCCGTTTCGATGCTCTCCGGTTGCGTGCCGATGATCGGAACGCCGGCATCTTTCAATCCTTCAGCAAGATTGAGTGGCGTTTGTCCACCGAACTGCACGATGACGCCCTCCGGCTTTTCTTGATCGAAAATGTTGAGCACGTCTTCGAGCGTGAGCGGTTCGAAATAAAGTTTGTCGCTCGTGTCGTAATCGGTCGAAACGGTTTCTGGATTTGAGTTCACCATGATCGTCTCGAATCCGAGCTCGCGCAGCGCGAAGGCCGCGTGCACGCAGCAGTAATCGAATTCGATTCCCTGACCGATGCGATTCGGGCCGCCGCCCAGGATCATGATCTTGCGCTTGCCGCTCTCGCGCCGCTCGTTCTCGTCACCGTAGGTCGAGTAGTAATAAGGAGTAAATGCTTCGAACTCCGCCGCGCAGGTATCAACGAGGCGATAAGTTGGCAAGACGCCGAATTTTTTGCGGCCTTCGCGAATATGTATGTCGGGCGTCTGATAAAGCACGCCGAGTTGCCGATCGGAAAAGCCGAACTTTTTCACGTCGCGCATGTATCGGCGAAGAATTGCGGCGTGCTCTTCCGGTGAATCCTTGCCGACATTCTTCGTCAACTCTTGCGCAGTCTGCGTTGGGATTTCCTGAGCCTTACTAACAATATCCCGGATGTTGTGCAGAAACCACCTGTCGATCTTTGTCAGATCGAAGACCTCGTCGATCGACATTCCGTCCTGAAAAGCTTGTGCCAGATAAAAGATCCGGTCGGCGTTTGGAACTGAGAGTTTTAACCGCAACGTTTCTGGGTCGACGCGTTTCTCGGCGCCGTCTCCGCATAGACCGAAACGTTTGATCTCGAGCGAACGCAGCGCTTTTTGCAGCGCTTCCTTGAACGTGCGCCCGATCGCCATCGCTTCGCCTACGCTTTTCATTTGCGTCGTCAGCGTCGCATCGGCTTGCGGAAATTTTTCGAACGTGAACCGCGGCACTTTCACCACGCAGTAATCGATTGTCGGCTCGAAACATGCCGGTGTTTTGCGCGTGATGTCGTTTTTGATTTCGTCTAGCGTGTAACCGACCGCGAGTTTTGCCGCGATCTTTGCAATCGGAAATCCGGTCGCTTTCGACGCGAGCGCGCTCGAACGCGAAACGCGCGGATTCATTTCGATCACAACCATGCGGCCATTGTCGGGATTCACGGCGAACTGAATGTTTGAGCCTCCGGTCTCGACGCCGATCTCGCGAATGACGTCGAACGCCGCGTCGCGCATCGATTGATATTCCTTGTCGGTCAGCGTTTGCACGGGCGCGACCGTGATCGAGTCGCCGGTGTGCACACCCATCGGATCGAAATTCTCGATCGAACAAACGACGACGCAGTTGTCCGCGCGGTCGCGCATGACCTCCATCTCGAACTCTTTCCAGCCGACGAGCGATTCTTCGATCAGCACTTCGTTGACCGGCGACAAATCCAGACCGCGCGATACGATTTCATCGAGCTCATCACGATTGTAGGCGATGCCGCCGCCAGAACCGCCCAGAGTGAAAGCGGGCCGAATGATAAGCGGAAAGGTTCCGATTTCATCGACAATACGGTCGACGTCCGCCAACGAACGCGCGATTCCGGAGCGCGGAATGTCGAGACCGATCCGCAACATCGCTTCTTTGAACAATTGTCGATCTTCGCCTTTCGCGATGGCTTGCGCGTTCGCGCCGATCAATTTCACGCCGTGTCGCGCGAGCGCGCCGTTGCGATTCAACGCCATCGCGGCATTGAGCGCGGTCTGCCCGCCCATGGTCGGAAGAAGCGCGTCCGGTTTTTCGCGCTCGATGATTGCTTCGATCACTTCGGCGGTGATCGGCTCGATGTAAGTGCGATCGGCGAACTCAGGATCGGTCATGATCGTGGCCGGATTCGAATTGACGAGCACGACCTGGTAACCCTCTTCGCGCAGCGCCTTGCACGCTTGCACGCCGGAATAATCAAATTCGCAACCCTGCCCGATCACAATTGGACCGGAGCCGATGAGCAAAATCTTTTTGATCTGATCGTTCCGCGGCATCTTGCGCGCGGGATCATAGATCAAATCAGGCGAAGATCACGCGCGAATCGCGAATGCTTTGCGCGAGCGATCACGCGACCGCCTGTGCGCGCTGACGATCGAGATAGACTTTGCAGATGCCTTTAATGCGCGTGAGCACGTAGTAAATCGTCTGACTTCGCACGCGCACCAGCTCCGAGCCAACGATACGCGTGACGAAATCGCTCGGAAGATCGAGAATCTCCTGCGGCGCTCTACCTTCGAGTCCCTTGCAAAGGATCGCGGTCATTGCCCGGGTGAGCGTTTGCACTTCCGGACCGAGCGTCATGCGAATCTGGGCCTTGCCCTCAGGATCGACATGAAGATAAACGCCAACCGTGTCCGCGCATTCTTCATCCTTGCGCACATCCTCCAGATCGAACTTCTCGCCTACTCGCGGCTCCTGTTTTTTCGCGTTGTCCGCGTAAGCCACGAGCGTTTCGCGCCGCTCATCTTCGGGCAGCGACTCAAAGAGGTTGATGATATTGTTCAGCTTCTCTGGGTACATCGACCAATCAGAATTTACCGCGGATTTAAACCGATGAGTACCACAGACAATTGTTCACGCGCCCTTCTCGATCGGCGCGCCGACTTTGTTGCCCCATTCCGTCCATGAGCCGTCGTAATTGCGCACATTATCGAGACCGAGCAGATAGGTGAGCACGAACCAGGTGTGGCTCGAGCGTTCGCCGATTCGGCAATACACCACCGTGTCGGTTCCGGGCTTTACGCCGCATTGATCGAGATAAATTTTCGCCAGCTCGCTCGCGGGCTTGAAAGTGTTGTCGTCCTTCGCGGCGGTTTTCCACGGCATGCTTTTCGCGCCGGGAATATGACCGCCGCGCAGCACGCCTTCCTGCGGATACTCCGGCATGTGCGTGATCTCGCCCTTGTATTCGCCCGGCGAACGTACGTCGATCAATGGCTTGCCCGCTTTGCTTTGCGCAAGCGCTTCATCGGCAAACGCGCGGATTTCTTTGTCGAAGCGTTTCTTCGGCACGGGATAACTCGTGCGCGGATATTTTGGAACCTCGCGCGTCATCTCACGGCCTTCGGCTTTCCATTTATCGCGGCCGCCGTTGATGATTTTTACTTTTGCGTGTCCGTACAATCGAAACGCCCAGAGCGCATAGCACGCCCACCAGTTCGCCTTGTCGCCGTAGAAAATGCACGTCGTGTCGGGCGTGATGCCGTTCTTGCTGCAAAGCTCGGCAAATTTTTCCGGCGAAATGTAATCGCGAATCACCGGGTCCTGCAGATCGGCGCGCCAATCGATGTGGACCGCGCCCGGAATATGTCCGGTGTCGTAAAGGAGAATGTCTTCGTTCGATTCGATGATGCGAGTCCCGCCATCGCGGAGATGCTGCGCGATCCAATCTGTCTCGACGAGCGCTTCGGGGTGTGCGTATTGCGTGCGTGAAACTTCCATAGCCCTAAAACTTCAATCCGCTCGCCAGCGCGAGCAACAAGTTTCGCGGTGCTGAAGCCGCAGAACTCGCAGCTGTGGTACAAGACGGTGAACGATTGGGTCAATCAGTGGTGCGGACCAAATTGAGACGCAGCCGCTGTCTGTCATTCTGAGCGGAGCTTCGCGGATGCGAAGCGCAGTCGAAGAATCCCGTGGCGTTATTTTTTCGGTACCGCATCGGGATCCCTCGACTTCGCTCGGGATGACTGTCGATCTTAGCGGCGTCGCCGCCCGAACGAATACCCGCGATGCGTTCGCCCGCCGCCGATGGCGCGCTTGCCGCCGGATGCGGACTCCGGTTCGAAGAGCACCGTGTAGAGATAGGGAAAGGTCTCGAGTTTGAGCCGCGGAATCTTTCGACCGATGAAACGCTCGATCGCCTGGAGCGCGGCAACTTCTTCGCCATTCATGAGCGTAAATGCGTCGCCGACATTCTGCGCGCGGCCGGTGCGACCGATGCGATGCACATAATCTTCCGGATGCTCCGGCACGTCGTAGTTGATGACGTGACTCACGCCGGCGATGTCGAGACCGCGCGCAGCGATGTCGGTCGCAACCATCACTTCATATTTGCCGCTCTTAAAACCGTCGAGCGCTTCGATGCGCTCGCGTTGCGTGCGATTGGAATGAAGCACCGCCACGGAATGCTGGCCGGCTTTCAGTTTATGCGCGATCCGGTCCGCGCCGTGCTTGGTCCGAGAAAAAATTAGCGCGCTGTCGTAATTCGTGCGGTCGAGCAACGCCATGAGCAGATCGAATTTCTGTTCGGCCGCGACCGGATAGACTGCGTGTGTGACCGTCTCCGCGGGTGAACGCCGAACGCCGATCTCGACCAACTCCGGATCACGCAAGACCCACGCGGCGAGCCGCTCGATTTCCGGAGGCAACGTCGCGGAAAACAAAAGCGTTTGTCGATCTTTTGAAATTTTGTCCACGATTCGCCGGACATCGGGGAGAAATCCCATGTCGAGCATGCGATCGACTTCATCGAGCACGAGAATATTTACATCGCGGAAATGCAGCGTCCCTTGTTCAAGATGATCGAGCAATCGGCCGGGTGTAGCGGCAAGCACATCGACACCGCGCTTCAAATCATCGCGCTGTTTCCCGTAACCGACGCCGCCGTGCACGACCGTGGCCCGCAAATTTGTAAAGCGACCATAATCGCGAAAAGCAGTCTCAACTTGCGCGGCGAGCTCACGCGTCGGTTCGAGCACGAGGCAGCGAAACGCACCGTGGTTAGCGAGCAGAGTCAAAATCGGCAGCGCAAACGCAGCAGTCTTGCCCGTGCCTGTTTGAGCGGTGCCGATCAAATCTCTTCCGCCCAAAATGATTGGGAAGGCGCGAAGCTGAATCGGCGTCGGCTCCGTGAAGCCCATTGCCTGTGTGCCGCGCACGACTTCCGCCGATAGTCCGAAATTATTAAATGACACGCTGAAAGTTAGCGCCTCGCACCCCACTTGTCATTCTGAGCCCCGAAAACTTTTGGGGTCGAAGAATCCCGTTGCGTTGCCTTGAAGGTTGCGTCACGGGATGTCTCGACTTCGCTCGACATGACAAGAGTCTTGGTGATGGCCGACACGCACAATCGACTGCCACAAAACATGTCGATCTTAGCGGAAGGCGCTGCTGAAATCTGGCACTTGGGCGATGTTTGTTCGCCGCACATTCTGGAAGTGATCGAAGAACTCGGTCCGCCGGTGACGGTCGTGCGCGGAAATTGCGACACCAATAACGAATGGCCGATCATTGTCGATCTTGTGCGCAGCGGTTTAAGATTTCGCCTGCAACATATTCCGCCGGAGCGTCCGCCGGAAAATGTCGATGTTGTCTTGCATGGTCACACGCACGTGTCGCGAAATGAAAAGCGCGGAAATGTCTTGTTCCTGAATCCGGGTTGCGTCACGCGGCCGAACTGCGGATCGCCACCGAGCGTGGCGTGGCTCGCAGTTGCGGCCGACGGAAAAATTGACTGGCGATTAAAAACTCTCCGCTGATGCTTTTTATTGTCGATCTTTTGACGCGCCGGCAGCGAAACTATTTCTTTTCGTCGCGCGATTTTCTACCGAATAACCGGCGCTTCCGTTTTGGTTTCGGCTCTTCGGCGATGGGCTCTGATTGCTTGGCCGATTCTTCTCTCGCCGGAGCAGGTGTCGAAACAGTTTCGGCGCGTTCTTTTTTCGACGTAGTTTTTTCCTTCGCGACGTTTTCTTCTATCGCAGGCGGCGCGTCCACCCATTCGATGAAAGCGATGGGTGCAGAATCACTTTTGCGTGCGCCCAGTTTCACGATGCGCGTGTAACCGCCGTTGCGCTCCGTGGTGCGCGGCGCGATTTCGTCGAACAATTTATTTACAGCAACACTTTGCCGCAAAACCGAAAGCGCCGTGCGCCGTGCGTGCAGCGTTTCTTTTTTGCCGAGCGTCACCATTTTTTCTGCGAGCGGACGAACGGCTTTCGCTTTGGCCAGAGTGGTTTTGATGCGCTGATGCTCGATCAAACTGCACACCTGGTTTGCGAGCAGCGCTTTGCGATGCTCGGCGGTGCGGCCCAGCTTGATCGTTTTCTTGCGATGTCTCATGCGAATCTTTCGGCGCGCTTACGCTCTTTCTGGAGTGGCGGCTGCGCCATTCGAATTCGCGCCATCCACGCCAGCGGGCATGTCCACCAAGCCGGCATCAAATTTCATCCCGAGACCCAGACCGAGCTGCTGGAGCTTGTCTTTGATTTCGTTGAGCGATTTCTTTCCGAAGTTTCGATACTTCAACATCTCGGCTTCGGATTTTTGCGCGAGCTGGCCGACGGTGGTAATGTTCGCATTGTTCAAACAATTCGCGGCGCGCACACTGAGCTCGATCTCATTCACGCTCATGTTTAGCAACTTCTTGAGCTTCATGTTCTCCTCGCTCACGCCAGCCGGCGTTTCATCGAACTCGATCACGTCCTCATTAAAGTTAACGAAAACATCGAGATGGTGACGCAAAATTGCCGACGCCTGCAGAAGCGCGTCCTCCGGCGTCAGGCGGCCGTCAGTCCAAACTTCCAGAAGGAGCTTGTCGTAATCGGTGCGCTGGCCAACGCGAGTGTTTTCCACGGCGTATTTCACGCGTGTCACTGGAGAAAAAATGGAATCAATCGGGATGAGCCCGATTGGCTGATCGGCGCGTTTGTTTTCTTCGCCAGTGGCGAAACCGCGACCGACCCGCACTTCGAGCTCGGCATCAAATTTGTGTTTCTTGTCGAGCGTGCAGATGACCTGCTTTGGGTTGAGCACTTCATAGCCCTGCGCGAGTTGAATATCGCCGGCCGTCACTTCACCGTCTTTGTTCACGGTGAGCGAAAGCTTGCGCGGCTCGTGATCGACCGCCTGGAATTTTACGCGCTTCAGATTTAGAACAATGTCGGTCACGTCTTCGACGACGCCTGGCAAAGTCGCGAACTCGTGCTGCGCGGCGGTGATTTTCACCGCGGTGATGGCCGCTCCTTCGAGCGACGAAAGCAGCACGCGCCGGAGTGAATTTCCGACCGTGTGCCCGTAACCGGCTTCAAACGGTTCCGCGATAAATTTCGCGTAGGTTTCTGTGGCTGTTTCCTCGTCTTTGACGAGGGTTTTCGGCATCTCAAAACGACCGTAACGAACTGGCATGGGATTTGTACTTTCGGCTTGCCGGGTTACCCCTGGCGAGTGCGGCTTCGCGTCAAGTGACGAAGGCCCAGGGACCAACGGCGCAACTTCAAAAACTCGCTGCGGGACGTGGAATCAACACCAACTCCCGCAAGAATCAAGCGCAGATTTTTATGTCGATCTTTTCCTCAACTTTCAATGATCGCATCCGGGAGCTCGTTCCCGCCGGTCGCTTTCTTCGGGAAACGCTGGGCGAGAAGTTTTCCTGTTTCTTCAATCGCTTCCACGAGCGCGCGGCTGAAGTTTTCGTTTTGAAAATGCGCGCGCATTGAGTCCACCAGTCGTTGCCAGAATTGTTCGCCGCACTTTTCATGCACGCCC
>CATPCN010000048.1 GCA_955652855.1 uncultured Chthoniobacterales bacterium
GGCCTTGCGCATCGCCGGCACCCACACGCCATGGCGGATCGGCTGATCGCCCGTCCAGGCTTCTCCGGTACGCGGATTCTCGAATACCACGCCGCCCTTCATGAACGTGTGTGGCTTCTGCGCCTGCAGCGCATCGAGCGCGGGGCCGAGCAGTTTCACATCTCGGACGCCGACCGCCATTGCCAACATGCAGGCGGTGTGTGAGCGCTACGGCTATGCGCCGCAAGCCTTCGTTATCGTGCCGGTGGTCGGAGCATTTCTGATCGATGTAGCCAATGCCATTGTGACAGTGCCTTTGCCGGCATCATCCCGGCATTGCGCTAGTCCGTTCGCAGACGTCAGCGCCACTTGCGGCGATAAACGAATCGCAAAGCGAGACGCTGGTGGTTCGCCGAAAGTGCCGTGAAGGTGTTAGGAATCCTGCATCCAGGAGTGCGATGACGATCAGTTGATTGCGATGAATCGAACCAGCCACGATCACCAGCAGAAAAGAGAGGGCCGGTGGCACGGAAATCATGCTACCAGTCTCCGCACGCGGTCAGTTCGATCGCGAAATTTGCATCGGATGGCGCCGACGCAAGTCAGCTCCCTAGTCCAAACCGCTCTTCGATTGTCCAATGACGCGCGCCGAGTTCCTTTTTCGTCGTCTCGCTCGGCTTTCCGACGAGTAGTAAGACGTGGTTCCTGCCGGTAAGCTCCTTGCGCGTGACGAAACCGGCCACTTCCTGGGTCCAGGGCACGTAGTCAAGCGCCGCCGGCACGACCACGACGTCCTTGGTCGTCACTCCGACGGGGATGCGTCCGCTCATTCGTATCTCAACGATCCGATCGCCACGCTTGTCGTACGCACCAAGCATACGCAGCGCATCCACGATAAAGCGTGCCTGGACTTCGGAGGCTATGCTCGGCGTCGCTGCAATGACCGCCGCTCGTCCACGCGCGTCGGGAAGCTGCTCCAACGCCGAGACGAGTGCCGTGGCGAGCGTTGGCGTAAACGATGGCGTACGTAGGAAATCGCGGACCGTTCGCCCCGTGATGCCCATCGCCACAAGCTTGGCCTCGTTCCGCGCTTCCAGGTCTCCCGGCGACAGATCCCATACGGCGTCGCGGGTCGACTTGTCAAAGTCCACGGCGTATTGGAGCGGGCCCACCACGGCGCCGACGGCGATGCCCACCGAGAAATTACCTGCGAATGTTGCCTGTGCCGCGGCGGCAAGCTTCTCCTGCAAGACAGGGTTGGTGGAATAAGGATCGATGCTGAGCTTCCTGGCCCAGTCGCGTTTGGCCTTGTTGTAACCCAGGGGATCGTCCGTGAACGTCGGCTTCGAGCTGTTGCCTGACGATTTGCCGCTCTTCGTGTCCGCTGCTTTGTCGCCCACATATTCGGTCCCCTGCCTGACCGCGCGACCGGCGCTGCCGAACAGCTGGCCGACGCCTTTGGCAACATTCGTGACAGTCCCCTGAGGGTCGGTGGCCAAACTCTTGGCGAAGTCGATGGGCACCGCTGCGCTCTTGGCGAGCGCGTCTTTGAAGGCCCCGCTTTGGCTGATCTCCGAGAGGCTGGCTATAGCGGGTATTTCGCTGACCCGGATACGCAGGAGTTCGGTCCCGAGAGCCGGAAAAGTGCCGAGGTCGGATTCGACCTCGAACTTGGCCAGATATCCCTCGACCGTTGCTTTCGGCGCCAGCTTGTAGCGGGGCCCGCTCAGCAGCTCCGGCGGTGCAACGTCTGCCGCGTCGAGCGTCGGTGGTGTCTCGAAGGCCGCGTGTCCGAACGTCGGGCTCGCAAGCGCGATCGCCACTGCGATAACGCGCACCGTTGGGATCATGGCAATTCTCCGCGAGGAAATCTGATGTCGGGCGGCTTCTGCGCAACGAAATGTCGATATTGGGCCGCCTTGGAAAGTCAGTGTACGACATTTTTGATACTTGAACGGAGGCAGACGATATGCGATTGGCGAAGTGCTCAAGGAAATGTCTCGATCTTGGGCGGGAACCGTCTGATCGGCGCGACGTGCTACCGCAATTTGCGGGCGATCTGCGCCGCGATACATTGCGCGGTAAACGAAGGAAGAGAGGCAACGCTGCAACGCATCCCAGCTACGTTCCCCGTGGGTCTTGGTTGTCAATGCAGCAGCAGGTTTCTGGCTATGCGGATTGCGCGGCTGAAAGTTAGCCTTACCGATCGACCATGCGGGAGACAGTCGGGAACAGATCCATGTATTCTGTCGCCGCGTTCACAACTTATTACTTCGCAACTGCTGCGGCAGGAGCTGGTCGAGTTCCTCGTCAGAGAAAAACTTCTCTTCATCGACCGTGAGCTCCTTCTGTTCAGCGTGGCGTACTCGACTATCCGTCTGAGGCGCGCTCTTATAAATCTCTTCTAACATTTCCTGCAATCGATCCCGCACTTGTCGGATTTCGCCAATGGCGCGCCCGCAATTGATGTCGACGAGGAACCTAATGAGTTTCTCTTGTGCGGCCAAAAGCTTGGTAGCAACGATCGTGTGCTTCTGCGCTCGCTCGGCGAGGCTGGACGCCTTGAAGTACGGAGTCAGACCTAGCCATACTGTGGTAAGAAGCGCTCCAACGACAATCGCAGTGTGTGAGTCATTAAAAATGGCCACCAACAAGCAAGCGAGGATGATTGCAGCCGAGGCTATTTCGATGTTCTTAACGCGCTTGTAGTGCATAATGCAGTCGCCCGCCATCTGTTGATGCGTCTTTTGCGAATACGCGGCTCGGCCGTACATTTGGCGCAACTGGTCCCTCAATGCCTTCAGTGGCGGCTCCGACTGACGTTCAGGAGGGGAAGTTGGATCCATAACTCTCCGCGTATCCTTGCGTGGCCAACCGCTCCTGCGAATTCAATGGCCGCGAAGCGCACGCGGTTTGCTCTTCCGCGCTTCGTATAGGAATGGTTTGCGATGGTCGCTCACCCTGTGCACAAGAACGCCGACGGCAAGCTGGCGGTAGTGGCTGTGCTTCTCGATGCCGGCAGCGCCAGCCCGCTGATCAATTCGATCTGGAAGAACCTGCCGAAGGAAAGGGAGAAGGAAGCGCTTGTCCAGAACGTCATGGTCGACGCGACCGACCTGCTTCCGGAGAGCCGCGGCTACTACACATTCAAAGGCTCCCTGACGACGCCGCCGTGCGGCGAAGATGTGACGTGGCTGATCCTGAAGACGCCGGTGAAGATTGCCGACGGGGAGATCACGGCGTTTGGCAAGATCTATCCGATGAACGCGCGGCCGACCCAGCCGGTCAACGGCCGAGCCATTCAGGCAACGAAGTAAAACAGCTACGGTCGAGTCTCCAGCGAACATGGAATGCGACAGGAGATCGAGCCAGACGTCTTCCCGCGCGACGTCGGCCGCGCTCGCGCCGGGAGCGTCCGTTCGGGCGCCCGTAATTTCCGCGCGGGAACCTCGTAAGTTTTCGTGGTCAGCGCGTGCGTCGAAGCGGCTAATGTCGCTGGGACGGGCGGCATCTCTCTCGCCGACCAGGAGCGGAAACTATAACAATGAAGGCGGAGGCGTGAGCGATCGGTCGACGAGGTGTGTGCTGTTGGCGGACAAGCCCCATGGTCTGATCGAGGGGGTGCGCGGGCTGCACGAAACGGCTTTTGGTACGGTCTTCATGGTGGGTGACGAAGCGTCGCTCCTTGGCGGGGTGGAGCGATTGGAGCCTTCGGTGATCGTCGTCGATCTCGCGTTCGCAGGCGGCAATTGGTTGCAGGTGTTGCGGACGGTGCGGGGACGATCGGCACTCTCGAAAGTCATGTACGATGAGCTCTCCGTCGTTCGCGCCGCGCTGGGAGCTGGCGCGAATGGATTTGTACTCAAGCGCACGCTCGCGACGGACATGCTCGATGCGATTGAAGCAGTTCTCGACGATAAGTCGTACATCTCGCCTTGCGTTCATGCACCCGCGGAAGTTAAGCCGCAGGGCCAAGCCTGAAGGGGGAGACGACTCCGATGAATCCTTTCGGACAACCTGGGCTGCGCGGTTCGCTCGACCACGTCCGCAGGACCCTCACCTTCGTCGTGAGCTCACTCTCCTCCCCCGCGACCGGATTCATTTCAACTTCATTCCAACGAGGTCACTGCAATGTATAAACATATCCTGATCGCATCGATCATCGCAGCGGCATTCGCGCTGCCTGCTGCCACGGCTCAAACGGGCACCGCTATCGTCGGCAAAGGTCCCGGTGTCGCCGGAGCCGCGCAGACCATCAAGCTCACGGCAACGATTGTCGCAATCGATCCAGCGACACGTGTAATTAATCTGAAGGGGCCGGAGGGGAAGGAAGTCACCCTAACGGCGGGGCCGGAAGTGAAAAACTTCGCGCAGATGAAAGTCGGCGATCAGGTCAGCGCCGAGTACATCGAAGCGCTGACGCTCGCGCTCAAGAAGGGCGGCGGCAAAGCGGTCGCTCGTACCGAGCAGGTTGGCGCGGCAACGGCAAAACCGGGCGAGCAGCCCGCAGGGCTCGTCGGCCGGCAGGTGACGATTGTCGCCGACGTTGTCGACGTCAACCCCGCGACGCAGACGGTTACATTACGTGGACCGCAGCGCACGGTCGAGCTCAGGGTCCGCGATCCGGAACAATTCAAGCTCGTCGCGAAGGGCGATCAAGTCGAAGCTACCTATAGCGAGGCGGTCGCGATCGAGGTCACGCCTGCGGCGAAGAAATAGCCGCGCTCGCGTCGGCCACGGATTCTGAAATCAAACTCGAGATCGAGCATCGGAACAGGAGATGGCAATGCGAATCAGGAACGGTACACAGCGGGCTCTTGCCCTGGTCATCGCGGTGACGTTTGCAGCGGGCGCATCGGCGCAACAGTTCGTCTACCCGGCGAAGGGCCAATCGCCCGAGCAGCAGCAGAAGGACAAAGGCCAATGCCATACCTGGGCCGTACAGCAAAGCAAGTACGACCCGACCAACCCACCGCAAAAAACTGCGGCCGCGAAGCCGTCGACGACGGCGACCGGCACCACGCCGGGCGCGGGGGTGCGTGGCGCGGCGGGAGGCGCGGTCGTTGGAGGAATTATGGGCGACGCCGGCGCAGGTGCTGCGGCCGGCGCGGTCGCGGCTCGCGCCCAGATACGGCGCCAGAACGCCGCGAAAGCACAGCAACACCAGCAAGCCGCGACGCAGCAAGAC
>CATPCN010000049.1 GCA_955652855.1 uncultured Chthoniobacterales bacterium
ATCCGGCATCGAGTAACTGCTGCGCCGCCGGGCGCATTGCCTCTAGCGCACCGCGCCACGAATCGACATCCTCATCGTACCGGTAGCTCTCCATGAGTTGCCGCCACAGTTCTCCCCGCTTTCGCGAGAAGGCCTCGTCCTCTTGTGGCGGCTTACCGGTGGTGGTGGAGAGCGCAGCGCCAACCAACAAATCGCACATCAGGCGCGTCATCACCGTTGCCTCTTCGGCTTGCCGCAGCAATGCTTGTTTTCGCTCCAGATCGGAGGCGGCAAGCACCGGGAACGATTCAAGCTTGAGCCGGAATTCCAGCGCGCGATCAAAGAGAACCTTGGATGCCTTCCTCCAAAGCGTGATCTGCTTCACTTCGTGCTCCTGCGGAGAGAAACCAAAGGTCTCAATCTGTTCTCGCCGGGTGACGCCAAGCAAAGAATCCCCAAAACGGACGGCGTGGTCGAGAAACGTAAACGGCCGATTGCGCTGGAGCGTCAACAGCCAGAGTGATAGTTTGGCCATCTCCACAGCTAAGGGGTTACGGTCCACGCCGTAGAGACAACGCTCCACGACGATACGCAGTGCGTAGAGACCGCGCTCGTCGGGATTGGCAGGAATCAGTTCTTCTTCTGGCAGACCGCTCGAAGCGTGTCCGTATGGAGTGATTTGCACGCCCGCACCGTGCTCGCTCTGGACCGCGGTCCACGCTTCCGTCAGACGTGAGGAAAGGTAACGTGCGGCGGCCACCAGGAATGCCGCCGAGCCGCAGGCGAAGTCGCAGATCTTCAGATCCAAAATCTGGCCGGGGGATTTGAGTTGCCATGCCTCCGGCGGCTGGCCCTCGGCGGGACCGACGTAGACCAGCGGCGACAGCGCGTGCTCCACTACGGATTCAGTGAGCATGCGCGGCGTGTACTGCGTTCCGGTCTGTCGGCGCCCTGCTCCGGCTGTGACGTATAAGCTGCCGGCGGGAATCACGCAGGGGTCGCCGTTGTCGTCCCGGCGGACTAGGCCAGCGAACTCTGCGACCTGCTCCCACTCGGGCCAGCGCAAAGAATCGTCGACGGTGGTCTGCGCAAGAGCCTTCTCGATAGCCTTGACGCTGCGGCCAGTCTGATCGGAGAGCCATTCGACGAAGTCCGGCTGAGCGTGGCGGCGGTTGAGTTCGGAAAGCGCCAGTTCGAGCTCTTCCTTGCCGTCGAGGCCGAGCACGATTTCCGTCGCACGGCGCGCGGTGTGATCGAGCAGACCTTCGTAGACGTGGCCGATCTGTTCGATATCGAGGGCGCGGAAGCTGAGGCGGCGCGACTCGCGTCCACCGCCTGGCACCTTCATTTCCAGAAACTGGAGAGCGCCCAGAAGATGAAGAACGGTGCGGTTGTGAATAGGGCAGGGCTGGGCAGGTGCACTTCGCCAATCGGAGTCCGGCGCCCGGCCCTCCAGGAACGGGAAGCGGTCGGGGTCGAACAGGTCGCCGCCGTAGGCAGGGAGCGCGGCGAGATCGTGCGCGATACCGCCGTGGACGGCCCGGAATCCGGCCAGCAGGCGGGGAAAGGCGTCGTAACGGCGTTCGAGCACTTCCTCGCCCAGGCGGTCGGCGGCCTCTCGAAGCTGGTCGTGCAGGGTGGACACAGCATAGTTCTCGCGATAGACCGGGTTGGTGATTGGCAGGAGGTCGCGTTCTTCGGCGAAGAAGAGGAAGACCAGCCGCATCATCAAAGTGAGCGCGGCTTCGTAGATGTGTTCGCCATCAAGGCCGTCGAGGAGGGCGCGTTCGCTTTCGCGGTCGGCGCGATCGAGTGCGGTGACGAACATCTCCACGGCGCGTCGCACCTGTCGCCCAAGGGTGGTGGAGACTTCCTGCTGGTTCTCCAGACTGCGGCGATAGAGGGCGTCGAGCGCCTGCTCAGGCGGGCGGTTGAACAGGGCGCCGGCATTGAGGAAGTCGCGAAATGCCCGCAGCGTGAGGCGCTCATCAAACCACAGTTCAGCGTGGAAATCGGCAAAGCCGGTTGGCTTTTCGGGTTCGGCATAGACCAGGGTAAAGCGGTCACCATTGGTGACCAGGCCAAGAGGAACGCGGGTTGCGCGTAGCAACTCTGCCATGCGTGCAGCGCACGTGGCATTCCAGGTGGTGGAAGATGGGCGCCGGTCTGGTTGTTGAGCAGGCGGGAGCAGGCTGATCAGCAGGCGCGGCTTGCCATCTTCGAGCAGGGCGAGGTCGGGACGCAGCGTCTCGTGGTGCTGGGCAACCAGATATGAGAGGTTCTGCGGAATCGCGTTGTCTTCGACCACGAGTTCAGCGGGCCATTCGAGCAGGGTCAGGAGGACGGCGCGAAGCCACTCGCGCTGGGCGGGGCTAACGCTGTGCGGGGCGAGCTTACGAGCGGCACACCATTCGGTGTAAAGCTCGCGGAGTTCGCGCGTCAGCTCCGGCGCGTCCTTGATGAGGCCCTGTGGGAAGACTTCCCGGAAGACCGGCAGACTGAGGAACGGGCCGGAGACCTCGATGAGCTTGAGCAGCTCAGCGTATTCGGAGGCAGCGGACATTAGGCAAGTCCCTCCGGCACCAGAAAGGTAACGGCCACTGGGAACAGGCGCGGTTGCGGGTCGGCATATCGCCGGCGGATGGCGTCGGTTTCGCGATCGAGTTCGGCGGGAATCTCGGAGAGGCGTGAGGCGAGGAAATCTCGATTACGCTGCTCCCGCTCGCGTTCGGCATCGGTGAACAGAGAGAGCTGCTGGTCCGCAGCGCGCCCGATCTCGGTGCGGATGGCAGCTTCCAGCTCACGGAGGGTCGCCGTGATCTTGCCGGTCTCATCTTCGGCACGGGCGTCAAGCTGTTTGCGAATGGATTCGGTCCGGTCGCGGCCCCGGGCGTCGAGGGCGGCGAGCAGTGGCCGGGTGAGTTGCGGCCACAGGGTAGCGAGGCGTTGCCGCATGGAGTCCGGCGGCTGGGCGTTACCGGCCGCAGCCAGGACTTCAGCGGTTTGGCTAACGTTCCAGCGTTCGAGTTTGCCTTCCTGAATTACGCCGCCAGCCGCGATCAACTCTTCGTGGAGGCGGTGGCTGTCGCTGGAGACCACGGTAAGTCGGGCGTGGGCGAGTACCGCGGGGGCGCGCAGAGCGCCGCGTGGGACGGTGCGAATAGTAACGCGGTGGATCTTTTGCCGGTCGGTCGGCGCCCAGACCTCGGCTCGGAGGAGGCGAAGGCAACGCTGCACGAGGCGGTGGTTGAGGTGGGCGAGTACGATGTCGTCGCGGCCGGCCGCCGCTTCAGGATCGAACGTGATGGGCCGCTGCAGGCCGGTGTGAGGATGGATGAGGCCGGTCAGGCACGGCTGCCAGGAGGGGTCGGCGAATCTGGGCACGACGAAGGCGTGTGGGATGCCTTCGAGTGCGGTGGGAATAAGGCGCGGCTGGCGGGCAAGATCCAGCGCGATGTGGACCACGGCCTCGACGTTGCCTGGAGTGAGGTGGAGATCGCGGCGGGTTTCGTCAAGCTGGTCGGCATGGCGGCGGGAGAGTTCGCGGATGTTCTGTTCGAACCGGAGCAGGCGCTTGACGGGCTCGTTCTCGCGCTCGGCACGGGCGGTGTCCAGGCGGCGGCGCTTGCCGAGCATGGCCTCCTCCACCTGCTCGGCGATCACGGGGCCGACCTTGCCGAGGTCTTCGCGGATCTGCTGTACCTTCTTGGCGGCGCGGTAGAGAAACTCCAGGTCGGCGGAGAGGGAGGCGCCGGACCCTTCGGCGAGTTCGGTCGCCTCGCGGAAGCCGGAAGCGACGAAGTGATACACCTTGACCTCAGGCGCGCGCTGGCCGTGTCGGTCGATGCGGCCGTTGCGCTGCTCCAGGCGGTTGGGGTTCCAGGGGATCTCGTAGTGGATGAGGCGGTGGCAGTGGCGCTGAAGGTCGATACCTTCGCTGGCGGCGTCGGTGGCGAGGAGGATGCGGATAGGCGAGTCCTTGGGATCAAACTGGAAAGCGGCTTTGATCCGTTCGCGGTCCTCGGGGTCCTGCGCGCCGTAGAGGAGTTCCAGGCGGTCGCCTTCTTTGAAGCCGCGTGTGGCGAGGTGGTCGTGAAGCCACTTCTGGGTGTCGCGGTACTCGGTGAAGATGATGACGCGCTCCTGGTTCCATCGGCTGTTTGGCCAACCGTGTCTTCGAGCCACTTCACGAGCTTGTCAGCCTTGCTGTCGAGTTGGGCGGCGGCGCGCTCCGCCCAGCCGGCAAGGTCATTGAGGATCTGGGTGTCAGAGGTCGATGGAGGCCGGAAGGCGCGGGCGGCGGCTTCCAGGGCTTCGAGCTCGGCTTCCTGCTGCTCGGCGTCGTCGGAGAAATCCTCTTCGGCCTGCTCGAAGATGCGGGCAAGGGCGCCGGTGGAGCGGGTGAGCGCCTCGTAGCGGGCGGATTTGCGAAGCGACGCGCGGTGACGGTTGAGGGTGTTCAGGAACGCCTGCGGCGAGGAGAATAGGCGCTTCTTGAGCAGCTTGAGTACGAATTCGGTGGCGAAGCGCTCGGAGTTGTCACGGTAGCCGTCTGCACGGATCCGAGCGTACTGGGTCAGCAGGGCGTGTATTCGCTGCTCTTCGGCAGTGTAGTTGACCGGGATGTGTTCGAGCGTGCGTTTCGGGAACTTGTCGGAGCCGTCCCAGTTCTTGATTTCGCTCTTCAAGCGGCGGACCATGACGGCGCGCAGTTGGGCTGGTTCGGGAGCGACGCTGCGCGCGAAGCGTTGGTCGTCGAGTAGTTCCAGTAGAGCGGAGAAGCTCTCCTTGTAGCCGTTGTGCGGGGTGGCGGTAAGGAAGAGCTTGTGTTCGAAGTGCTTGCCGACCTCGCGAATTGCTTGGGTACGCTGCGAGTCGAGGGCGAAATTGCCGGTGCCGCTGGGCGCGGCGTTGTGGGCTTCGTCGACGATGAGGATGTCGAAGTCTCGCAGGCCGGGACGCGCGCCTTCGTGGGCTACGGCCTCGCGGAACATGCGCAGCGGGTACTCGCGTTTCAGATAATCCATGGACGTAATGAGGCGCGGGAAATGTGTCCACGGGTTGGCGTAGAGGCCGCGCTCTCGGCGCAGGCGCTTGATGAGGGCGCTGTCGACAATGGCGAAATCGAGCCCGAACTTCTCCAGCATTTCGTCGCGCCACTTGATTTGCAGGGAAGACGGGCAAACCACCAGGATGCGGTTGGCGCGGTGGCGGAGCATCAGTTCGAGGACGACCATGCCGGACTCGATGGTCTTGCCGAGTCCGACGTCGTCGGCGATGAGTAGGTTGACGCGGGGCATCTGGATGGCGCGGACCACCGGGTCGAGCTGGTAGCTCTCGATTTCGATGCCGCTGCGGAACGGCGACTGGAGCTGGCGCGTGTCGGCGATGGAGGCAGCGCCCCAGCGGACGGCGTCAAGGAAGGCTTCGAGGTGGGCGGGCTGGTCGAAGCCTTTGGGCTCGGGCAACTCCATCTTCTCGAAGGCGCGGGCGCCCGGCTCGATTTCCCAGACGACTTGCAGCTCTTCGCCAAGGGCGTCGTCTTCGATGGAGGCGAGGCTTACCAAGTGCTGTGGCCGTTCGACTGGCTGCGCACTGGTTGCGCCGCGACGCACATCGGTTACAACGTAGCGGCGCTGGCGCACAACGGCGAGCTGCCCTTGCTCGGGGACGGAGCGAAGATCTGGCATTAGAATATATATTCATACAATCATGGCATCTAAATCATTGTTTTTCTGAACGTTGATTGACTATGCAACCTGAAGCGAAAGAGGTGACGCTCCTGTTTCAACACGGCGACATTGTCGTTCGGCGCAACAAGCGGGATGAGCGCGGAACCGTGCGGGGGTCGGCTCAGACGTTGGCTGGCCGGAACTTCTATCGAGTGTTGTTCCCCAGTAGTCCGAATCCCGTGCAAGTGCCCGAAGGTGATCTGGAGAAGATCAACCTCGATATGTCGATC
Organism: uncultured Chthoniobacterales bacterium; assembly: GCA_955652855.1. Next base: position 5,942 of record CATPCN010000049.1, read on the forward strand.
GAGGACAGGCTCTTGAATGGCGAGTTCGGAGACAAAAGCACTTTTTCCCGCCTGCTGACCTACGAGCGACTGCGACACCCGCTCCAAGACACTCTGTACTCCCTGCGGGCCACCCGCACCGAATTCCAGGCGTACCAGTTCAAACCTCTTTTGAAGTTCCTTCGTTCAGCGAAGCAGAGGCTCCTTCTCGCAGACGAAGTCGGCTTGGGTAAGACTATCGAAGCGGGCTTCATCCTCTGCGAGATGCTCGCAAGGCACCCGCACACTTTCCGACGGGCCCTAATCGTCTGCAAGGCTTCGCTCTGCATAAAGTGGCAGATGGAAATGCGGAAACGGTTCGACCTTCGTTTCGACATCTGGCGGGCCGAACAGTTGCGAGAGTTTCTCCGTCGATACAGCGATGACGAGGATATCGAGATGCGTGCCATCTGTAGCCTCGAATCCTTCCGCAATTCCACCGTGATGCAGGAGTGGGAGGCAATGCCGCCGCCGCTTGACGTTCTAGTGATTGATGAGGCGCATCACTTGAAGAACTCCGAGACGAACTCTCACAAGGCGTGCCGTAACGCGGCTGAATCGGCCGACGCGGTATTGGCGCTAACCGCAACTCCCATCCAAATGGGCTCGCGTGATCTCTTCAATCTGCTGTCGTTACTCGACGAAGACGAGTTCGCTTCCTTCCAGTATTTCGAAGCCTGCATGCTCTTCAACAGGAGTATTGTTCAGGCCGAGCAGAGGGTGACCCAAACGGACCCGGAACGTTTCAGCGCCGTGCACAACATTCTGAAAGCCTTAGGGGATGATAAGAGTCACCTCCTACGCGAAGCGTTGAGTGAGGCAAGTCTGCGATCTTCGCCGTTCGAACTTGCTCAGGGCTGGATGACGGTCAGCCGCGCACTCCGGCAACATCCGCTTTATGCGGAGACGCTTCGACAGTTGATCGAGTCCGACCCCGCCAGCCGTCGGGCAACGGTAGAGATCCAACGAAATCTCGCAGAACTAAATTTCCTTTCACGGATTTTCAGCCGCACGCGGCGGCGGGATGTTCATCTAGGTACGGTTCGGTCAGCGTCCGTTGTGACGATTCGAATGACGGACGCGGAACGGGGCTTCTACCGCGCCGTCGTCGATTTCGTCCGCGCCAGATATCGCAGCGAGGGGAAAGACGTTGCACTGCTCTTCGGCTTGATGATGCCGCAACGACAGCTCGCCAGTTGTATTCCAGCGATGGTGGAGTACTACGAATCGCAGGTCGGAACAGCCCCGTTGGCCGGCGGGCTCAACGAGGAGCAATCGGATATGGACGGCGAAGACTGGAACGGACCGAGGGCCGAGGATCCTGCTGGCCGGGGCCAACAACTGAGGGAGCTGATCAGCAAGTGGTATCGGGACGGCCAGCCAGACAGCAAGTTCGAGGCTCTTCGGCAAAGCCTCGAACAGTTGCAGGCGACGCAGCCGGGCGAACCGATCATTATTTTCAGTTACTTCAAGAAAACCCTCGAGTATCTCGCTCGGAAGCTCGGAGCGCTGGGCTATTCCACCACAGTCATCAGCGGATCGTTCACGCCCGCAGAGCGTGAGCAAAGAATCAGTAGCTTCCGAGAAGGCAGGTATCAGATTCTGCTGTCCAGCGAGGTTGGTAGCGAAGGTTTAGATTTCCAGTTCTGCCACATTCTGTTCAACTACGATCTGCCTTGGAACCCCATGGTAGTGGAGCAGAGGATCGGTAGGATTGATCGCTTTGGCCAGAAGGCGGAGAGAATACTTATCTTCAACCTTTCTGCTCCGGGAACAATCGAAGACGAAATCCTGAATCGTCTCTACAGGCGCATCAACTTGTTCGAATCGTACATCGGGGATCTGGAGGCGATTCTAGGTGATGAGATCACCAGCCTCACCAAAGATCTGTTCGATCCTGAGATCTCGGAGGAGCAAAGAAAGGAGAGGATCGACCAGGCGGGGCTCTTGCTGGAGAAAAGGAAAGTACAGTTTGAAGAATGGGAGCGGTCCAGCCCACAGTTTATTGGGCACGACGAGTACTACCGCCAGGAGGTCGACCGCGCCCAGGTGCTTGGCCGTTTCATCAGAGCCGAGGATCTCGTTGTCTTTGTAGCGGACTTCTTGGCGCACTACGATCGCCGGTCCGAGTTGGTTGCGGACGGGCCTGGTGTCTACCGGTTCGACGCTAGCGAGAGATTGGTGCAATTCGTCATCAACCAACCCGAAGACAGTCAAAAAGCGGAGTTCTGTAGGGGGCTGCATCAGAAGTCGTTGCAGATGACCTTCGATTCAGAAATCGCAGAGCATGATAAGGACATCATCTTTGTCCACGTCAGGCACTTCTTCATCCGCGGCATTGTTGATGAATATCGTAAGGGTGAAAGCAACTTCCACCCGGTCGCGCGAGTACGGTTGACTTCGTCCGATTCTCTTCCACCTGGGGATTACTTGTACCTCTTGGCTCGGGCTACCATTCGGGCCGCGCGGGAGCAAGACACGCTCCTGCCCGTAGTCGTCAACCTTCAGTCTTTCGAAGCCCTCGATGAAGACGCCGCCGAACTCTGCCTAGGCCGAGTGGTCAGCGAGGGGACTGACGCCCCTGTACCCGCACTCGACAACGAGCTCCTTCGCCGCGCTTATTCTGTCGCCGAGTCCGTCCTGGCGGAACGATTTCAAGGCCGCCGGGATAGTGTCGAGCGACTCAATCAGACATTCGTTGACGCAAGACTTGCGAGCGTTCGCGAATCGTACAGGCTTAAGATCCAACGAAAGAAAGCTCTCCTCGAGAGAGCGCGGGCCAATAACCAGCCTGCTTCGTACATTCGGATGCTCGATGGTGGAATTCGGAACTTGACGGCGGAACGGGAGAGTCGAGAGTCGCTAATCGATCGACTTCGGTCCGTAACCGCTGAGCACATCCCGACGGCAGCCGGCATCCTTCAGGTATTGTGAACCGTGAGGTCCGATGAAGATCATTGTTCTGCTGCGTTCAAGCGGTCTGCAACGGATTCTCTCTCGCATTCGGGACCGTTTTCTGCGCAGGAAGGCCCCGGTGGTATCTGCGGCTCCACCTGGTGTGCCTCCAACTCCGCTCACCAGCGGTCCAACCGCAGAGCCGGGTACGGAGGTCTCCCACACGCCAAGCCCGCGAAGCGAGCGAACGCTCGTCATCGGTGTCGATTTCGGGACGAACTCGACGAAAGTCATTTGGCAGGACTTAAGCAATAACAACTTTGAAGTGTTTCGATGGCGACCCGTCACGAAGCGTCTGGTTTCGATGCTTCTGCCGTCCACGGTCACGCTAAGAGACGGATTGATTCACTTTGGGATTTCGGAACCAGACGTCCGCGATGGGGATGTCTGGCTGCACTCGATTAAGCTGTGTGTCCTATGTCGCCGAAAACCCTCCATCTGTCGGTGCGGCAATCCTCTGGCTCGAGACGGCACGATACGTTTGCCTGGAGTGATCGATGCGATGCCGGCCAGCTCCTTCGCATGCCTATTCTTGGCATACGTGTTCCGTGAGGTCGAGAGCGGGTTGATCAGTCAGTTCCCGGACGATGATCTGCTTCTCATCTGGAACATTGGATGTCCCATGGACCACCTTGATGTTACGGACCGGCGGACTGAGTGGGAGAGAATGGCAGGCACCGCCATGGAACTCCGTGGGAAGGCCTCGAACCCAACAGACAGCACACTGTTGGCCGAGGCAACTCAACTCATGGAGAACATAATCGTCGGCCCTCCGAGCATCCGCAACTATTTTGTACAGCCCGAAGGTCTGGCTGCTGTCAAGGCCTTCCTCGAATCGCCCCACGCAGAGCTGAAAACATACGCGATCGTAGACGTAGGCGCCGGGACTACAGAGGTCTCGTTCTTCTTTAACGGCAGGATCATGAGTGAACCTGGACACCCTCATCGGCCGAGCTACCTTGCCGATTCGACCGAGGCGGTTGGAGGCGGTAAGATCGACCTGGAACTTGCTCAAGCCTGGAACTGCTCCGCTATAGAGGCTCGCCGGCGAAAAGAATTAGGCCACGATCCGATCCCCATGGTCTCAACGATAGGCGAGATCTGCATACAATACGAGCGTACCTGCACCGAGATCCTGAGGCAGCAGAGGCTCATGTCTCCCCACGACAAGCGATTTGATCTTTTTGTCATTGGCGGTGGTGGGCGACTCCGTCTTCTACAGGGAGCGTTGCAGCATCGTCGGCTTCCGGGAGGTTTTGTCCGCGAAAGTTGGCGGCAACTCGGACCGCCGAAAAGTCTCAGGAACAGAGCAGACATCGAAACGGACTACGACTTCCTCGCGAATGCCTGTGGCCTCGCGAGCTCTCTGGACTGGGAGTACTTTCCACCGAGAGATGTCCCGCCAATGGCTCAATTGCCGACGAGGCCGAAGCCCGATGTCGAGGAATACTATCCGAAGTGACTTCGAACTCC
>CATPCN010000050.1 GCA_955652855.1 uncultured Chthoniobacterales bacterium
CTCTGTGGCATAGCTTGGATAGCCCGCAAGTAATTCATCGCCGCCGTCGCCGGTTAATGCCACTTTAACGTTTTGTCGCGCCAGGCATGAAACCAATCCTACCGGCGCTGCCGAAGCATCACCAAATGGTTCGTCGAAATGATAAAGAACCTTCTTAAGCGATTCATCGAAAGTTTCGGGCTGTGCCACTTCCTCGTGATGATTAGTGTGAAACCATTCCGCCACTTCTCGGGCGAGGCCCCGCTCGTCAAAAGATTTCTCAGCAAATCCAATCGTGAAAGTTTCAACCGGGGAGCGACTTTCCTGGGCCATTGCCGCCACCACACTCGACGAATCTAATCCTCCGCTCAGAAAAGCGCCGAACGGGACATCGCAGCGCATCCTGATTTTTACCGAATCTGCAAAGTAGTTTTCAAACTCTTCGCATATGTTTGTTGCATCGCTCCGCATGTCTTTTTCGTCAACGGAAGGCAGGTCCCAATACGCTTGTTCCTTTGCTCTTCCGTCTTTCACAACTAAGAAGTGTCCGGGCATCAGCTTGGAGATTCCTGAATAGAAGGTATGGGGCGCCGGAAGGTACCCGAGCGAAAGATAGATATGCCATAGATGGTCCGCCGCTTCATACGGGAGCTCTGATGCAAGTATGCTTTTGATTTCGGAGCCGAATAGGAACGAATTATCACGTACGGAAAAATGCAGTGGCTTCTCACCTATACGGTCGCGAGAGAGAAACAAATGTCGTTGCCGCGCATCCCAAATTGCAAATGCCCACATGCCATTGAATTTTTGCTGACAGTCAAATCCCCATTCTTCGTAAGCGCTCAGAATGACTTCGGTGTCGGAGGTGGTATCAAACCTATGCCCCAAAGACTTCAGCTCTTCTTTCAACTCGACGTAATTGTAGATTTCGCCATTAAAAACGATGACGAGATTCTTATCCTTGCTAAACATCGGTTGGTCTCCAGTACACAAGTCGATGATGGCTAGCCGTGTGTGTCCAAGTCCGACATTGTTCTTAATGTAAAACCCCTTGCCATCCGGCCCACGATGAGTCAGGACGTTAGTCATCCTTTCCAGCACCATTTTATCCACGGTTCTATTTGGATCAAAATGGAATGTCCCGGCAATTCCACACATAGGGCGTTAATCTATCTTCAGGCTCTATTCTTTGTTAGGCCAGTATGGCCGCGGTCAGGGGGCCTTTCCGAGATAACGTTATTTGGTTCACTGCCAACGTACGTTTCCTTGACGACGTTAAATCCACACAGAGCCAAGAGTTTTCCCAAATGGTCGCAAGTTTTGATAAGATACTTCAGAAAAATGTGCCGTCCCGTCATCAAACACACTGGAAGCAACATCGTATATAAGCCGCAGGCAATTATGGATTTCAGGATCCCGACTGGCCGGCCGGCAGGACTTAAAAGCGACCCTTTCCCGCGCAGCAGCGCCCGTCGCAATTGAAAGGATATTCGGGTCCTTTCAATGGGAATCAACTCACATGCTACCGCCTCAGCACACCAGACAAATACGTTACCAAACTCCATCGCTCTGCGAAAGAAATCCACGTCCTCCCCTCCACTGCCGAACTCCTGCCTGAACGAGCCATCTAGTTGGTCAAGAACGCCGCGTCGAATCAGCGCGTTTCCTGTGCCGGTCTGGTTCCAATGGAGCACCAAGCCTGACCGATAATCCTGCGAGTTCGGTCGGTCGAAAAACCCAGCTCTAACAGCCCACTCCGGCGGGCTTACAGTAAAATAGGGCTTTACCGGCCCCAAAACGCCATCCGCCTTGTAGGCTTCACATGTCTGGAAAAGCTTCAGAAGCCAATCCTTCAAAGGAACCTCGTCATCATCGATAAACGCAATGTAATCGCCGGTAGCGTTCGCCAGGGCTTTATTGCGTGCCATTGCAATGTTTTGCTGAGGCTCTATGGAATAGATAATGGGGAAACCTGCCCTACTCTGAAATTCACTGACGACTTCGTGGGCAGAACCTGCAGCATCGTTATCAGCAACCACCAGTGAGTAAGTAAATAGACCTGCTGTCGTTTGTTCGACAAGCGCCTGCAGCAGCAGGCGAAGCAATTGGCTCCGCTTATACGTACAGACACAAACCGATATGTGCGGACGAACATCAGCAGACATGGTTCGTCTCGAGTTTTTGTCTTTGCAAAAATGTCGCCAAAGCGAGAAGCATCCACGCTTGCCCCCACCTCATGTAAGAGATGTTGATCGTGCCCCATCTCGTTTTTCGATAGGAGAAATAGCCGCCTGAGTTCCAAAGATTATCAAGCGCCCAGATTACGACGTCATGCGCGCGCTTCATTGCTGACGGATCGTGCTCAGTAAATTCCAACAAGGTGATGACACTCTGGGCGACACAGTGCACGTCTATCGGATAGGTGCGGTTGTGAAAGTATCTCGGCGCTCCGTCTTCGCGAAAGAAGTGCTCCCGATAGAACTGATAGCCTCGATCAATGTTTTGATCGAAGTCGGTTGTTTTGCCATACTCCGCGATGCGGCGCAGCGCGCAGAGGTTATAACCGGTGTGGAAATTATCGATCCACTGCTGATTGGCCCGTTCGCCATAGGGCCAGGAGCCATCTGCCCGCTGGCAACCAGCGGAATATGCCGCGACTTCCATCGCGATGTCGCGTACCCTTTCCTCGCAGGTGTGGCTGTGAACACGCAAAAGGAACGCCGCTGCAATCAGGTTCACATTGTGAACTCTGCTTCGCGCAGAGGCCGCCGGATACCCGAAGGACGAGATGGTCTTTCCATCAGTCCAAAAGAGTTCACTCAGGAGGTAATCAGCCGCGCTTTTTGCGATCGCGAGATAACGTGAGTCGCCAGTTTCCTCGAACAGATCAATCAACGCATCTGCTACGAACGTCGTGCAGACCAGGTTGGGTTCGGCCCGTCCAACCATGATCGAGCGTCCTTGCCATGGGAAGCTATAACCCCAACACCAGTACCGACTGGGAGAGCGCGTCGCCTCGATGCGCGCAACCAACTCGTCGAGGAGTGCCTTCTCGTCGATGAGGCCCACACGCCGCAGCTTAATTAGTGCCCGCAGCGACAAGGCCAAGGCTTTTGGGTTTTGAGTTTTCGGGATCTGCAGCAGTGGTCGAAGATTAACCGGAGACCGCTTGAGCAGCTGAGTAAAGGCGAGACGCGGCCATTTCGCATTAAATGTGGGCAGGATCGACAGAACCTTACTGTTGAGAGCATCATAGGGGTCGTATCCCGACCATTCTTCCGCACGGCAATAGCCAAGGAGCTTGAGCGTGACATTTTCGATCCGCTCGATACCGAGGAGGCGCGCAGGTGCGGGTTCCCTCATTGCCGCGGTTTTCACGAATTGCTTAATAACCCACCGTTGCTTGTATGCAATCCACGCAACGTCGCGCCGTCTGGCCATCCCAGAGCGGCGGCACACTTCCAATCCTTTCGGGACCGGCCAGAACATCATCAATATCGGAGCGAAGTCGTTCGAGGGAGGTAAGTTTGTTACTGCCCATGCTGAGTGTGACGGGGCGCTCAGTATTGGGACGCAGCGTCAGGCATGGAGTACGGAAAAATGTCGACTCTTCCTGTAAGCCGCCCGAATCAGTCAGGACGAAGCGGGCTTGTTCAGTTAAGCAAAGCGAGTCGTGATATCCAATCGGATCGGTGGCCTTGATTCCGGAAGTTTCAACATCGGAAATGTTGAAGTCGGACAACATTTTTCGAGTGCGAGGATGCATGGGGAAAACAACGGCTATTTCTTTGGCGAGACGCTTCAATTCCGCCATGATTTGAACTAAGCTTTCCTTCTGATCAACATTTGACGGGCGATGTAACGTCACGTACACGAACTGTCTCTCTTCAACCCCGTAATTCTCCAAGGTGCGACCTTGTCGCGCCTTCTCCAGATTCTGGACCAGGGTATCAATCATGATATTGCCAACGAGCTTGATCTTACTTTTATCTATGCCTTCGCGTTCCAAATTCTGATTGGCATCCTCAGAGGGAGTCAGAAGCAGATGCGCCAGAGCATCGGTAACAATGCGATTTATTTCTTCCGGCATAGTACGATCAAAGCTTCTCAAGCCGGCTTCAACATGTGCCACTCTGATCTGCAACTTTGCGCAGACCAGCGCGCAAGCGAGGGTTGAATTGACGTCGCCGACTACGATTACCCAATCCGGCTTTTCGATTTCGCAGACCGGCTCAAATTTTGCCATGATTTGCGACGTTTGTTTCGCATGCGAGCCTGACCCTACTTC
>CATPCN010000051.1 GCA_955652855.1 uncultured Chthoniobacterales bacterium
GACGGAAACCGGGAGCAAAGGCCGAGCGAAACTGTCCCCGCTCCGATTCACTTTCGTGATCAAGAAGTCGCCCTGGCTTAACCCACATTATGCTATTCGTTTTCTTGTAGAAACCACACTCCGCGGGCGCGTTATGTCGTCTGGCGCGGCGAACGAATTCCAAATCTCCTCCGGCGAGTGGCTGGTCATGTGCTTTCCAATCGATCTAAAATGTCGCCCCCAATCTTGTCAAAGCGGCGGTGGAAGGTTAGTGCACGTTTTTTCAAACTCCTGACTTCGATTTGACTCGCCATCAGGCTCTCGTTGGATCTTACTTATTGCGTTCAAATTCGACATTCAAAGATATGTTTACCGTCCTCGTCAACAACAAACAAAAGCGACAGAAGCCGGTAGACGAAAAATCAGTAAGCCCTCCACGGTTGGGCAGATGTGCACGGAGTTCACAAGCCGGGATCGACGTCGCTATCGCGCCGATCGCGATGCTCAGCGAAGCGTCCTTGATCGCGCAATCCTCGAATGAAGGCGAAGCGTCGAACGCCGACGTGAGCAGTTGGATCGAAGATTGCTCCGGAACGGTGGTACTTCTGCCCGTCCCCGTCCGGCGCGCTTTCGATTCAAGGTAATCAAATAGAGACGCTGTTTGCTGCGTTGCATGAGTCTCTTTGTCGCACCAAACGGGCATCCCGGCTGCGTTGCGCAATGTCCGCGCATCAGGGCCAAAGCAGAAATCATCCGCTCGCGGCGAGTATTTTCGGTTTTGACCAACTGAGATATTGACTTGCACCCAAGCGTCGTTAACGTTTCGTTAATCTTGCCAGAGCAAAACTTTACCGGGGCTGTGGGCATCATCAATCAAGGGAGAATCCGATGCCAAATCTGGAAGAGGCCATCCGCGAACGCGCCTGCCAGCTCTGGATCGCCGATGGTCAACCCGAAGGCCAGGCAGACATCTATTGGCTGAATGCGCAGCGCGAAATTCTCACGACCTCCGTTGAAAGCTCAGCCCGCAAGGCCGCGGCAGCTTCCACAGACACGGTTGCGACGAAACCGGCCAAAAAGCGGCACCATCGCGGATACGCGTGGCGAAGCGCTGTTTGATGGCGTCTATCCCGGCTGGTATGTCGGCCGCACCGTGCATGTCCACACTTAACGTGGTCGATCATCACGATATAGCCCGAATCACACGTGAATTTTGGGATTGCTATCGTAGCGTGTAGTGATTTGCGCGTATGAGTTTGCCATGGCCCATGAAGCTTTCGCCCTGTCGCCGATTTCCGCCCGCGCCGCTCAGCCAAGTGAGGCCGATTATGAAGCGATCCGCGAAGCCTTCGTGGAGACGGCGCGAGGCCGCTGGTTTTTAGGCGAGTATGCCAAACGCAACCGCCGTGCCGATACCCACATGGTGCTTGATGCGGTGGCCCGCATCGAGCGAACGCTGGAGGCACTGCAACGACCGCCGCCCGACACCCGACTCCCCGCCATCATATGGAACATAGTCGATCAGGCTGAGGAGGCGGCCGCGTCGGCCGTGGATGGGCTAGCGATCGAGGAGCGGCTGGCGCCGATCCGCAAGGGCGCTCGGATCCTGAAGGAAATTTCCTGGCGCTGGCGGGAAATCGGCACCGAATCCCGCATTTGCGATTCGATCGATTCCCAGGTCGACGCCATCCAGGAAAGCTGCAGTAAGCTTGCGGGGATGGATATCCGTGCGGCGCTTACTGGGGAATTCGAACTGATCAGAACCAGAATCGAGGCGCTCGCCGAGGATGACGGCAACGCCGTCCCACAGACCGCCGACGCAGTGACGAAGCCTGACTCCGCGGCCTCGGCAGTGCAAGTTGCGAGGGAAGACGACGCCCTTGCCAGTGCGCTCATGGCGGCGCCAGATGCAGCAGTGTCCAGTCAGGAAACGTGCGTAACCGCCGTCCTGGACGTTGCGATGACGCAGTCAGAACGAGCCGAAACCGCCAATGTCCAGGATGGGGCACTCCTAGGTATAGTCGCGATCGAATTAGCCACCCTGGCCGGTACCAACGGTCATTCCTGGGGCGATGCTGCTGACAGAGACCGTATCGAACCGACTCGTTCCGAACCCATGGTTGTCGCCGAGCCGGTCGAACTCGCGCCGACCCAAGCCGGGGGCTACGTAGTCTCGCCATGGATGCAGGCTGAGCCCGCGGTCGCTTCGTTGCTGCAATCGCATCCTCCGCTTGGCTCGACGCCTCTCACCAACAAATTCCTGGAACAGCGTCGTCCCCCGGACACCGATCCGTTCTCGGCAATCCGCCGCATGAGCCTGCCCGAGAAGATCGAATTCTTCTCGTGAGTGGCGCAACGGTTCGAGAGTAGCGAGATTGGACATCCCCACGAAGAAGCTCCACCCGTTGGTGACCAGTCGGTCCAAAAGCACTTGATCTGATCCGGCAAACCTGAATTACGGCGACGCTGCTGGACTGCACTAATATAATTCCGAATTAATTGAATGCTCAGTCATCGTAACTCCCGCCGTAGCTTCCCGACGAGGACGCCTGGCTCATAATTCAAAAAAAACGCTTTGTAGAACTCTATTCAGCATCTTTTCTAGCCGCGACACTCGAGGGCCTCCGGAACGAATCTAGGCAAACCGTCTTGAATCTTGGTTCTATTGCGGGAGTTGGTTGTGTCTGATCGGGATTTGGTTCTCGCCGCGGTCGAAGAAGCCCAGCGGGCTCTCGCTACATCGGTCCGGGCTCAAGGCGGAACGCAGAGGCCGCCATGCCATCAACATGCTTATGTTCCTGCTGGGCCGCCGCGACGTTGTGGCGGCTGTCGACCGTCTGGGGGCAGGATATGGGCTGCGAGTGGTGAAATGATTCCAGGAGCCAGAAACGCCAAGCGCCCGTGGGAGCCGCAAGAGGAACAGCAACTCCGGGAAATGGCTGAAGCCGGCAAGAGCATTACGGTGATAGCACTACGGCTCAAACGAACAGTCACCGCTGTCCGCGGGCGATTGAGTATACTCAAGGTCTCCCTTCGCAAAGTAAAGCTCGGGCGGCAGCCGAAGAGATGAACGCGAACGAACTTTTCAAAAGAGAAAGGAAGCCGTTATTCCACTGGTTTGTGTTGGTATTGCTTGCCTTCACGATTATCGATTAGGTGGTCTCAACCGGTCGATGCAACACTTTATCTTAAAGGAGAGATGGAGTGTGCTGTGATGGGCCAAAGATTTCATAGAGGGTTTACTACGGCAGAGAAAGCGGAGTTGTGGGATCGCTGGAAGCGCGGAGAGTCGCTGAAGGCCATCGGACGGGCTTTTGGTAAACCGTCATCGTCAATCTATTTTCTGGTGGCACCGCATGGTGGGATTCGTCCTGCGGAGCGGCGCCGCTCAAGGCTGGCATTGACGCTCGCTGAGCGCGCCCGCCCGCTTCTAAACCTGGCGTGTCCGGCCCGGTCATCGACACCAGCACGTCCGGCCTTCTAATCACGAAGGCCAAGGCAGAATATCTTGAGCGCTTGTGGCGGGACTTCCGATAGCTCACAAACCCAATCCCCCGCGAACCCGATCAGCAGCATCGCCCATGTTGATGGTTCGGGAACGACTAGCACAAAAAGCCGCAGGCATTGGCGCGCTGCGGCTCGCCGGGTTCGAAAATCTAATGTTATGAAATGTACCCAGCCCCGGCAGTCAAAGCTAAGGCCACGTTCGGCCAGACGTAAATCGAAATGCGTGGTTCCGATGCAGGAACAAAAGTTAATCTATGGGCGTGTTTGTGGGTGGCGTGCTAAGCACGCTGTCAGCCTGGGTTCTTTCGGGAATCAGGATGTGGCAATGCGTCCAGGTCCTGCGGCAGATAGACCCAGCGCTGCAGGCAAAGCTTCCTACGCTGACCGGACGAGACACCGGTTTTGTGGTCCACGGCAATCGGTTTATCGCCCACATCGTTTTTCGGAGGTTGCCGCCGACGATTATGGTCGGTCACTCAAGTCCACAACCGGACATTGCTGCTCATATTACAACAATTGTCGACGATACCTTTACGCAGCTCAGGGCAAAAAGCGACATGCTCTATCCTCAGGCCTATCTCGCTCAACTTTTTAAGAACCAAAAGAAGCTTAGTGAGATATCGAGCGCTATGAATGTCTCAATTTACGCTGGTTGAAGCATTGAACCGAGGGACACGGTTTCGCTGGCGAACTTGGGCAGTCAGTTCCGATCCACCGGCCGGCTCGATCGCCTCCGAGACCACATCACCTCACGCA
>CATPCN010000052.1 GCA_955652855.1 uncultured Chthoniobacterales bacterium
GACGCAGGCTATCCGACCAGCGCACGCTATGGCGGACAAAGTCGCTCGCGATCCCCCCGGCCTGGACCGACGTATGGATCTGCCCGCGCGCCGACGGTCACATTCAGGCGACCGGACGCGACGCGCGCCGGCGCAAACAATATCGGTATCACGAACGCTGGCGCGAAGTGCGCGATGAAAACAAATACGATCGCATAATGATCTTCGGTGAAGCGCTTCCGAAAATTCGGCGGCGCGTGAAGAAGGATCTCACGTTGGCCGGATTGCCCAAGGACAAAGTGCTCGCCACCATCGTGCAATTGCTCGAGCGGACTTTCATTCGCGTCGGCAATGAAGAATATGCGCGCGAAAACAAATCGTTCGGCCTAACGACCATGCAAGATCGACATGTCGACGTCAAAGGCGCGACGTCGCGATTCCGTTTTCGCGGCAAGAGCGGAATCAAACACGATGTCGATATCACCGACCGTCACATCGCCAAGATCATTTCGAAGCTTCAGGACCTTCCTGGCCAGGAACTTTTTCAATATGTCGATGACGAGGGCGAAGCGCGAGACATCACTTCGCAGGATGTGAACGATTATTTGCGCGAAATCGCCGGGCAGGATTTTACGGCGAAAGATTTTCGGACGTGGGCCGGCACGGTGCTTGCCGCCATGGCGCTAAACGCAGTCGGCGCTTTTGAAACGAAGAAGCAAGCGAAGTTGAACATCAAAGACGCGATCCACGCGGTCTCAAAAATTCTCGGCAACACGCCGGCCATTTGCCGGAAGTGTTACGTGCATCCGGCCGTCCTTGAAAGTTATCTCGACGGAAATGCGATCGAAGGTCTCCGCAAGAAAATGGAGGAAGCGCTCGCCGAAAAAAATGTCGATCTTCGCCCCGACGAAATCGCCGTGCTCAGTTTCCTGCGCGACCGGCTCGTGAAGAAACCTACGGAATGATTGTGTCCCCGCGTTTGCGCGGCGTGGGCGTGAGGGATGGTCGCTCTGCCTTGGTGCTCTTGCGCACGGTGATTGTTTTTCCGGCAGGTGATGGTGAGGTTTCCGGAGATTTTTTTGTGCTCGGCCAGATCAAACGCCACGGTTGAGTCTTCACAGTTTCGGAGAATTCTTTGATGTTTTTCCCGGTGGGTACGAGGTCGTTCATGGTCGCTTTCAACTGCTCGGACGATTGACGAAAGTTTTGCAGCGTCATCTCGATGTTGTTGTTGCGCGTGAGCTGATCACTGATTTGCTCGATGTTCTTGAGCGATAGTGAGAGCGAACTATCGCGCGCCGTCATGTTCGTAATGTTTTCCGCGAAAGTGCGGAACTGCGCGACGGCCATGTTGAGCTGCGAATTTTCATCGGTGATGCGGCTGAGATTTTGCGCAGTGCTTTCGAGTTCTTTCATTGTGGCGGTGGCTTCGAGCGCCACCGGCTTGACGATCTCGAGCATTTTGGACATGGCTTCGCCGAAATCGGGAACGCGTTCACCCGCGAACAACTCTCCATCGTGCGCTAGACCGGAAGCTTCAGTACCTTCACTGACGTCAATCGCCGTTTCGCCGAGCAGGCCGAGCGACATGAGACGCGGCTTTGCATCCTTGTAGACCTGCGCGTTTTTGTCGACCTGCACGTCGATACGAACTTCGTATTTTGGTTTCCCGTTATCGGGCGACGGCGTCGCCAGAGGATCGGGCGGCCGGATGGCAGCGGCGGCGTCTTCCGCGCGCTTCGCTTCTTCTTTCGAAACTGGCGAATATAATTTATGCACCTGACCAATTTTGCGGCCGGCGAGCAGAACGGGTGCGCCGAGCTTAATTCCAGCCGCATTGTCAAAGTAAACCTTGTAAGTAACGAGCGGACGGAAGAGGCCGGGCGCGCCAAGCAAAATCAAAACGCCGGTCAAGACCGCGATTGTGCCGACGACGAGCAGTCCGGTCATTAATTCATTTCGTTGCAATTGCATCTTGGCTTCCTTCCAGAATCGGGCCTTCCGTGCTGCCGCTCAAGAATTGCGCGACGACCGGATTGCTTGATTGCTTGAATTGATCGGGACTACCATCTTCGATGATCTGGCCTTGGTAAAGCATAGCCATTCGCGTGCCGATGCGAAATGCGCTGTCCATTTCATGCGTAACAATGATGGATGTGACCTTGGAGCGATTGGTCAGATCGATGATTAATTCATCGATCACGGAGCTGATGACTGGATCGAGCCCGGCCGATGGTTCATCGAATAGAATCAGCTCCGGCTCCATGACCATCGCGCGCGCAATGCTCACGCGTTTGCGCATTCCGCCGCTCAGCTCCGAGGGCATTTGCTCTTTCGATTCGAGCATTCCGACCATCTCGAGCTTTTCATCGACAATTTTGTCAATCTCATCGCGCGATTTTTCGGTCAGCTCTTCGAGAGGGAGCGCGACATTTTCACGTACCGTGCGCGAGCTAAGCAGCGCGGAGTATTGATAAACCATGCCGATGTCGCGGCGGATCTGCTGGAGCTTGCGACGATTGAGTCGCGTGATGTCGAACTGCTTAAAAAAAATGGAGCCGTCATCGGGCCGCAGAATTCCGAGAATCAAACGCAGGATCGTGCTCTTGCCGCTACCGCTTTGTCCCATGATGACGAGACGATCGAGCGGCTCGACCGCGAGCGTGACGCCGTCGAGGATTTTCTTTTCTTCGAACTGCATAACGACATCGCGCAGCTCTATCACGTTCGGTTCCGGCGCGCTCACGTGGGAAAAAAAATGGTGTAAACGACGTTGTAAATCGTATCGAAACCGATCACGCACGTAATCGCGGTGACCACGCTCGAGGTTGTCGATGTCCCGACCCCGGCCGCGCCGCCTTTCACGGTTAACCCGCGGTAGCAGGCGATGCCGCCGATGAGCAGTCCGAACATAAAACTTTTCAGCACGCCGGTGATGATGTCCCGAATGAGCAGCGCGTCTTTCACAAGATCGACAAAATAAACGAAAGCGATGCTGAAATACGCGCGGCAGACAAGGGCGCTCGCCAGAATCGCCGCCATGTTCGCGATGGTGGAGAGGCACGGCATTAGGAAAAAGAGAGCCAACATTCGCGGCGCGACTAAAAAGCGCAGCGGCCCGATGCCCATCGCTTCGATCGCTTCGACTTCTTCGGAAACCTGCATCGTACCCAACTCGGCCGTGA
Organism: uncultured Chthoniobacterales bacterium; assembly: GCA_955652855.1. The sequence continues at coordinate 3,165 of CATPCN010000052.1, forward strand.
ACGCCGCGCCGATTCGCGCCGCCAGCATGATGCCGGTGAGGAGCGGTCCCAATTCGCGGGTGAAACCGATTGACACCAGACCGGGCACGAGACGTTCCGTGCCGAAGCGCTGCAATTGGTAACCGGTCAGCAGCGTCATCGTCAGGCCGAGAAAAAATGAAACCAGACCGACGAGCGGAACAGATTCGACACCGGCGCGCTCGGTGTGCCGGAAAAAACTGCTCGCGCGAAACGGAACCCGGCCGCGCCGGATTCGATCAATCGTTTCATCGAACGTGTTAAAGATGAACCAGAATATGCTTCCCACTTCGGTGAGAAAAGTGCGGCCCATCTGACCGATCCCTTGCACCATCACGACCGGATTGGCGGTCAGCGTTTCATCGCCCGAATTATTTTTTTTATCCGCTTCTGCCATTTCGAATGGGAACGTGCCCCAGTTCGCGAGACACGAAAGAAGAAAATGCTAGCAAAAGCCGTCCGTTGCGCGGAATAAAATCTTGGCGTGAAGTGGATAAATTATTTTTTTGCGCTCGCGCTCTTCAGTCTCACAGCGTCCATTAACGCGGCGGACCCGCCGGAAATCGCACAAACAAATCCTTCCGACAACATGCCAACATCGACAAAGAAATTCGCGCTCGCGATCCACGGCGGCGCCGGGACGATCGAGCGCAGTAAAATGACGCCCGAAAAAGAGCGCGCTCATCGCGATGGACTCGAGCGTGCGCTCAAAGCCGGCTTCGATATTTTGCAAAAAGGCGGCGCAAGTCTTGATGCCGTCGAAGCGGCCGTGCGCGTTTTAGAAGACGATCCGCTTTCCAATGCGGGCAAAGGCGCCGTTTTCACCGATGCCGGAACGAACGAGCTCGACGCCGCGATCATGGATGGAAAAACGCTGCAGGCAGGCGCGGTCGCGAACCTTCGCCATATTCGCAATCCGATTTCACTCGCACGAATGGTCGTGGAGAAATCGAAGCATGTTTTAATGACGGGCGACGGCGCAGAAAAATTTGCCAGGGAAAACGGAGTCGAGCTTGTCGATCAAAAATATTTCTTTACGCAGGAGCGCTGGGATGCACTGCAAAAATTGAAGGCCGCGGAAAAGAGCGGCACCAGCGGCGAAACGACATTTATCATCACGGATCAAGATCGACATGGAACGGTCGGTGCGGTCGCGCTTGATCAGAATGGCGATCTCGCCGCGGCCACTTCCACCGGCGGGACGACAAACAAAAAGGCCGGCCGTGTGGGTGATTCACCGATCATCGGCGGCGGAACTTACGCGAACAATCGCACCTGTGCGGTCTCAGGAACTGGCGACGGCGAATATTTTATTCGCTCCGTGGTTGCGCACGATATTTCTGCGCTCATGGAATATCGCGACATGAAATTGCAGGATGCCGCGCGGACCGTTCTCGACAAAGTGGCCAAACTCGGAGGCACCGGCGGCTTGGTTGCGATTGATCGAGAGGGAAATATTGCCCTGCCCTTCAACACTTCCGGAATGTACCGCGGACATGTCGATGTTAGCGGCAAGTTCGTCGTCGAGATTTATAAGTAGAAGCCTCTACAAAATTTTGTCGCGATCATGCTTCCCGCTTTTTCTCTCGTCATTCCCGCTTTCAATGAGGCCGACCGCATCGGCGAGTCGCTGCGCATGGCACTCAATTATCTCGCTGGCGCGAGTCCCGACAGCGAACTCATCGTGGTGAACGACGGATCGACCGACGCTACTGGACAAATCGTGCGCGGAATTTTTTCCGGCGCTGGCGCCATCTCGACGCAACTGCTGGAAAATTTTCCCAACCGTGGCAAAGGCGCGGCCGGTCGAACGGGTTTGCTCGCGGCCCAGCGCCCGATCGCATTATTCTCCGATGCGGATCTCTCCACGCCGCTGGATGAAACGCCGAAGCTTGTCGAACCAATCGCGAATAACGAACTCGACATCGCGTTCGGCTCGCGCGCGCTCGATCGCAGTTTGATCGGGAATCACCAGCCATGGCGCCGTGAGCAAGCGGGACGGATTTTTAATCTGATCGTTCGCACGTCGACGAGCTTGCCGTTTTGGGACACGCAATGTGGCTTCAAAGCATTCCAGATGGCGACGTGCCGCTCAATCATCGAATCGGCTCGCATCGATGGATTCGGTTTTGATGTCGAGGTGCTTTACCTAGCGCGTCGCGCCGGATTGCGGCTGCGTGAGATTCCGGTGCGGTGGAACCATAACGAAGGAAGCAAGGTTCGTTTGATTCGCGATAGCTTGCGCATGCTGGGCGAAGTCATCGAGCTGCGAACAACGTCGGTGCGGTCATCCTGAGCGAAGTGAAGGATCTCACAGTTGGTCTTGCGTCACTCGAACGTTCGTGAGGTCCCTCGCCGTCTGCGCGGCTCGGGGATGACAACGTGTGCGTACGCAAAGCGGCGCGCGAGACCAATGTCGATCTTGCGCGCCGGCTTGAAGTCTTAAACTGCGCTATTTCTTAACGATCTCGGCGTTCTCAATCATGTTGATGCCGTCTTTCTCGGCAAGTTTGCCTTTAACCGTGATCGTTTTGCCCGCGTATTCAGCGAGCTGATCGTTCATCGGTTTATGATCGCCCACGATGAGATAGGTCTTGCCTTCTGCGGCAATTCCCACCGGGCCACCGCCTTTGATGCACTTGGCCGCGCAGGCCGCGTGCTTTTCGCCTTTGGCGCCGTGATCGGCGTAGCACATCATGTCAACGACTTCGCCGGTGACTTCTTTGCTCGCCGCGGCATCGGGGCCTTCTTTGCCCTTCTCTTCCGCCGCGAACGCGAGCGGAGCGAAAGCCATCGCTGCGGTGAAGGTGATCGCCACCGCTGCGGTCAAAACGTTTGGTTTATTTGCTGTAGAGTTAAACATGTTTCACTTTCCGCCCTTTCTCGCCCTCAATCAACTCGGCAAATTCCGAGAAGAAATAGGATGCATCGTGCGGACCGGGCGCGGCTTCGGGATGATATTGCACGCTGAAGATCGGGAGCTCGCGATGTCGCATTCCTTCGACGGTGTTGTCGTTCAAATTAATGTGCGTGACTTCGATTTCGCTCGGCAATGATTTTGGATCGACCGCGAACCCGTGATTCTGCGCCGTGATCGCGACTTTCCCGCTGGCTAAATCTTTGACCGGCTGATTTCCGCCGCGATGTCCGAACTTCAACTTGAATGTCGATCCGCCGTAGGCGAAACCGAGCACTTGATGTCCGAGACAAATGCCGAAGATCGGTTTTTTGCCCATGAGATCGCGAACGATTTCGTGTGTGTAACCGAGCGCCGCCGGATCGCCCGGCCCGTTCGAAAGAAAAATTCCGTCCGGATTTAGCGCGAGCACATCCGCTGCGCTCGCCGCCGCCGGAACGACGGTGACGCCGAAGCCGTGCCGTCGAAGTTGGCGCAGAATGTTTTCCTTGATGCCGTAGTCGTAAGCCGCGACGCGAAACCGAATCGGCGGAAGCGAGCGGGGACGCGGCGCAAGGTCGACATTGCCGGTCGCGACGCTCCATGGCTCGCTCAGTTTTGAATCGGGATCCCATTCGTAAGCGGACTGAGTGGAAACTTCGCGCACGTAATCCATTCCGATCACGCCTTCGCCTTCGACTGCGCGCCGCGTCGCTTCTTCCTTCGAGATCTGCTCAGTCGTTAGGCAGGCTTTCATCGCGCCGAGCTCGCGCAGATGTCGCGTCAGTGCGCGCGTATCGATTCCTTGCACGCCCGGAATTTTCCAATGCCGCAAATAATCATCGAGCGATGATTCCGAGCGCCAGTTGCTCGGAATTTCGCTCAGCTC
>CATPCN010000053.1 GCA_955652855.1 uncultured Chthoniobacterales bacterium
ATCAATCGTTCATGCAGGCGGCGATAGTGGTCGAGCTCGGCCCGGTCGCGATAAATCGATTGTTGAAAATCGCCGACCATGCAGAAGTGACCCGCGCGAGGCGGATCATTTTTATTGTCGATCCAAAGTCCGGCCGCCGAGGGCGGGCGCGCGATTCCCAGAAGCATGGAAAATTGTTGCGGTTCGGTGTCCTGAGCTTCATCGAGAATCACGCGATAATTCTTCTGTCGAATTTGCCGCGCGACTTCGGGTTGACGCATTAGCTCGAGCGCAAGCGCAACTTGATCGCGATAGGTCAGCGCGCCGCGCTCGAGACGGAACTCGCGATAATCCGATTGCACTTCAGCGGCTACGCAGACGGCGCACGCGTTGACCCACTCGCGCAACGGACGGAACGCTTCGCGCCACAAAGGGATGAACTTTTTCTTTGACTGGCTGGTACATATTGGCCAGGAGACGAATTCCTTTGTTTCGCGCCATCGTTGTTCCCAACGTTTTAGTTCTTTCTGGAGTCTTGGAACGGTGCTGCTGCCGCGCACGACCGTCGCGTAGACTTCGCTAAAGTCTGCATCGGGACATGCCCCTTCCGGCGACGCCGCGGAAAAATCGACATCGGCGCTCCGCGCCAGTTCCATCAAGTCCCGCACTTGCACGTGCCGCAACAGGGTCGCCCGATTTTCTTCGCTCAGAGATCGGCCAATCGCCGTTTGGCGCTGCACGAATTCGTTCCAGAGATCTTTGTCATCGGTGATTGTTTCGAGGTCCGATGGCAAACCAATATTGTGTCCGTGATTTGCGAGCAGTTTGAGACAGAAGCTGTGAATCGTGCCGAAGAACGCGCGATTAAACGCGGCGAGCACATCCATCGGCAGACCTGAATCCAAGATTTGGGTGCGCGAACGTTGCTGCATCTCATCAGCGGCGCGGTTGGTGTAAGTGACGACAACGAATTTGGGCAACCAATCCCGCGCCTGCGGACTTTTCGCGATCTCTACGATGCGGCGAGTAATCGCCAGCGTCTTTCCCGAGCCCGCTGATGCAATTACTGAAAAATTGCGGTCCAACTCGCGGATAAACTTGTCACGCGCCTGTTGATCGGCAGGTTCGGTCATGAGTCGAGGCTTTCGTTTTCGACCGCGGTGAACGCCGGATGCGTTGTCGCCCATTTTTCTTTAACAAGCTCGGGATCAACCGCGAGAGTTGCCAGAGGATATGCTGCACTGACGCTGTATTTCGATCGGACCAGGCCCAGCATTCCAAAAACGCCGGATTCCTGCATGCGATGCAGCTCGCTCCAGAAATCGAGCTGAGCGAGAACATCTTCGAGACGAAATTGCGGCATGAGCTCGCTGCTGCGAGTGAGTAGAGTCAGTTTCACGGCCGAGGCGCCGAGCTGCCGAGCGGCCAACGCATACAAGCCAAGTTGGACAGCTTCTCCGCTCGCCAATTTTTTTCTGAATTTTTCGTCCGGACTTTCGCCCTTTTTGAATTCACGAAGATTGAAGCTGCGTTGCCGGCCAGTCTTGTAATCGATCACCCACAGATCTGGATAAGCGAGAGGCGAAGTGCTCCGCTCACCACGCCCAAGAATCAAATCGATCCGACCGCGAACGCGCAGTTCTTTGCCAGCGTCCAAAGTAATGACTTGTGGTGAATCAAGTCGCCATTCGGTCGCGAGATGCGACCAGTCATTTAGTGCGGTCAAATTTGCGGCGAGGGAATCGGCGATATAGAAAGCGTTGCTCCAACCTGAGCTCCACCAATCGGGAAGCACGCGTCCGCAGGCGTCGCACAATCGCCGGATTTCCTCGCGAAATTGTTGGGCATTCGCTAAGAGTTGCGATCGAATCGCGCTCTCATCCGGCAATTCGACAAAGTGGTTTTCGTTAGATGAGCCCGCACTTTGCGCGAGCCAGCGGTGGACCCATTGACCGGTCGATCTGCTCCAGGCATCGCCATCTTCGTCGTTCGCTTCCACGCCGAGAAAAATTTTCATCCAAGCGAGCCCCGGAGATTTCAGCGCTCGCTCCCAATCAGTGACGCGTAGCGAAATCGGCCGGTCGGGAGGTTTGCCAAGCGCGAATTCGTACTCAGTGCTAACGCTGCGCCGCCGCCGCGCATCGTAAGCGATGCGCGTTTGGGCGATCGCGAGAGGATCGACAATTTTTTCTGCCGAACCAAGCGTTGCGTCCTTCAGCCATGCGCGCGTTTCTCCCTCAAGTTCGCGCATGACCGCTTGCGAGGGCGGTTTTTCGCGAGCCATAAAATAAAGCCGGGAGAAAAATTCACTCGGGTTCCACGTTCTTTCCGGCGTGGATTGGTGAAGTAAGTTTGCTGTGACCGCGATCTTCTGCTCGGTCGATTCAATAAGATTCAAGAACTGGCGCATTGCGATTTGCCGCCGCTCTGTCGCGCCCAGATAAATTGTTTTTCCTTCTTCGATGGTCCATTGGCCTTCGCCGTGTCGACCTTGTTTTAGAGAACGACGATTCAAAATCCGGATGCGTCGATTCAGCGCATCAATTTCCTCTTCACTTATAAAACCGGAATCGTCGCCGGCTTGGGGCCACTCTCCTTCATTCAGTCCCGCAAAAATTAAGTGCGACCATTGCTGTCCCTCGGCTTCCTCGTAGGTCAACAGATGAACGCGGCTGTAAGGATGATCGCCATGCGTATCTCGATGAAACGCTGAGGACGCGGTGATTTCCGCTAACCAACGGAGAAACGTATTGCGCGAGAACAAAACGTTGAGGCCCGAACTCCAACCAAGGCTTAATCGCTCGACCTCACTCCATCGCTGCGCCCAGCTAAATTGTTCGAAGATTTTTTGTGTCGCGCCAAGAAAATCCGGCAGAGACGCTTGTTCCGGGAGAAATTGAATTGCGGCCACCGCCTGGGCGACCCGTGCCCACAATTTATCTTCGCTCTGCCGGCTGCAAAATTCGCGCAGCACATTGATATCGTCGATCAAGACATCGCAGTAAGCGCGCTGCAGCGTCTCTTCGACTTCCCTAATCGCAAGACTCTTCAGGAGATTCGAGCTTACGCCGCCGCTTCGCAGAAACTTAAGCAACGGCCGAAGACGCGGACTCTGCTGCAATTCTAGCCACGCGCACCATGCCGGATCGTTTAGCGCACCTGGTTGAAGATGAGCGATATGATCCCGGTGCGCGATTTTCAATTTTTCGAGAAGCGTCGCTACCAACCTTGGCAGCGCGTTGCGACGCGAAAAAAGAAGTCCAATCCGATCGGCATTTTTCTCGCAGAGAAATTTTGCAGTGAGCGCAACAATCGCTTCGGATTGCTGCGTCGTCTCGCTTCCGACTAGAAAATGAATGTTCGCTGCAAAATCGGCTTGGCCGGTTTTCAAAGCCGTTTCCGGCAAACGCGCCAGTTCGGAAAATGGCGCCGGCCAAGATTTATCCAATGCGCTGATTGGCTGCGCGGCGCCGAATGTTTCCTCCCACGTGCCAGCCCACGCTTCATCGAGATCGCGCGCTTCATCGCGTGGATCGGCCAGCAGCACAGTCGCGCGAGTCGACGCGTTAACGGCCGCGCGCAAGAGCGGCCAAAGCGGCCAGTGCGCGGCATTTAAACCGATTACAAGCGCATCGTTGAAACGCGGTGAATTTTTTCCGCTGCGCTCCACCGCAGCGCGATCTGCATCGTGGACTAATTCAAAACCGCACTTTGCAACCAGCTGCTGGAACTGCGCGTTGATCTCGCGCAACGTCGGCGGTCCAATCTGATCGAATTTCTCACCGGCCGCGCCTACTTGATCGATGGCGCGGAGCAAATGATCAGGCGCGCGCGCGACCGATTTTGCGATGGCAATTTGCTTTTCATCGCCTCTGGCAATGCATTGCTCCGCCGCCACCGCGAGCAGAAGCCGCAAATGTTCGCGTAATGGAATTCTCGTTTCTGTCCCGTGGAACAGCATTTCCCGCAATTGAGCGGGCGCGACAAAATGGACGCCGAGCAGCGGTACATCGACATCGAGCAAGCGCGCTCGCAAAAAGTGCGCGTAACTCCGATGCGGCACGACGACAATTGCTCCATGTCGATCTTGCCAGGCGTTCGCGATTCCTTTGAACCACGGCAAGATAACATTCTCCCAGGCCGCGGGGAATGATGAGCCGTGATGCAGCGAGACCTTGGCTGAAGTTTTCGCTGCGGCTTTCGCAATCATGGTTCAAATTAGCAGTCGACGCGCTGCCGATTTTTTCAACTTGGAGATCGCGGCAGCCGTTACGTTAG
>CATPCN010000054.1 GCA_955652855.1 uncultured Chthoniobacterales bacterium
GTTCGTGACGTAGACAATGTCGAAGTAACCGGGGATCACCACGCGCGGCATGTCCGGATCGACATGTCGAATCACAAGCCATTTCGTTATTTGATCGAGCGCGTAAAGGGGCAGCGAGAGGAAGAAAATAAATTTCATGTCGATCTTGTCGCGGTCGCCAGATGGCTTACCACATCTTCGCAACGGTCGCACAGTTCCGGATGCGTTGCGCTTGCGCCGACCGCCGCACGATGACGCCAGCAGCGCGCACATTTTTTGTACGGCGTTTTCGTGACGGTCACGCTGGTCTCCGAGGCTTTCTCTATTTTCAGATCACTTAAAATAAAAAATTCCTCAAGCTCTTCCTTCGGGATGTTGGATTCAAAGTTACAGCGCAAGACGACCGCGGCTTCGAGCGCGTTCCCGATCAATTTATCCTGACGCGCTTTCTCGATCGCTTGTCCAATTGCGCCGCGTAGTTGCAGCAACTCTTCCAGTTGAGCGCTCGCGCTCGCATCGCCATTCGCGCTCGCATTCGAAAATGTCTGGATGTGAATCGAACCGCCGTCACCGCGATAATTCCACGCTTCTTCCGCGGTGAAAGCGAGAATGGGCGCGAGCAAACGGCAGAGCGCGTCGAAAATTTGATGCATTGCGCTTTGCGTCGCGCGACGTCGCGCCGAATCCGACGCGTCGCAATACATCCGATCTTTCGTTATGTCGATGTACAGACTGCTTAGATCGACGGCGCAAAACTGATTGAGCGTGTGATAAACCTTGTGAAACTCAAAGACTTCATAGGCGGATCGGCAATCAGCAATCACTTGATCGAGTCGCTCCAAAATCCAGCGATCGATCAAAGTTAACGAATCGTTACGCGTGCTTTGCTTTGAATCGTAATCGAAAAGATTGCCCAGCAAAATACGCAGCGTATTTCGAATGCGGCGATAAGCATCGCCGAGTCGTGTGAATATTTCTTCCGAAAACGGGACGTCGTCCGTGTAATTAACGCTGCTCGCCCAAAGCCGCACGAGATCGGCGCCGTGTTCACCGACGAAATGTCCGGCATCCATCGGTTTGTTGTAGGTGCTCGATTTTGAAATCTTCTTTCCATCGACATCGACGACGAACCCGTGCGTGACGCAGGTTTTGTAAGGCGCGCGATCGTTCAGCGCCACGCTCGTTAAGAGCGACGATTGAAACCAGCCACGATGCTGATCGGTCGCTTCGAGATACATGTCGGCCGGATCGCGCAGCTCGGGATGCGTTGCGAGCACCGCCTTGTGCGAAACGCCGCTGTCGATCCAAACGTCGATCGTATCGTTGCGATGCGTCGTGCCTTCGGGCAAGCCGAGTTTTTTCGCAAGATCGACATCGTTCAATTCAAACCAAACATTCGAGCCGCGCTGCGCGACAACATCAGCAAGCTTGCGAACATATTTTGCGTCGAGAATTGCTTCGCCTTCTCGCGAATAAAACACCGGCAGCGGCACGCCCCAACTGCGTTGACGCGAGATGACCCAATCGGGTCGCGATTCCACTGTACCGCTGATTCGATTTTCACCCCACGCCGGAATCCATTTCACGGTCTTGATCGCCTCAAGAGCTTTGCCGCGGAGCTCATCGATACGAATGAAAAATTGCTCGACCGCGCGGAAGATGATCGGCGTTTTCGAGCGCCAGCAGTAGGGATAGGAGTGATGAAAATTTTGTTCGCCGAGCAGCATGCCGCGCTCGCGCAGCAAATTCACAATGTCGATGTTCGCGTCGAAGACGTACTTCCCGACCACGTTCGGCAACCCGACTTCGTCCGTGTAACGGCCGTGATCGTCCACCGGCGAAAAGATGGGCAGGCCATTCTTTTTGCCTAACGAGTAATCGTCCTCACCGTGACCCGGCGCGATGTGCACCACGCCGGTTCCGGTATCCATGGTGACAAAATCGGCCGCGAGCACGATGGAAGTGCGGGGCAAAAACGGATGCTGCGCGCCGATGCCTTCAATCTTGTTTCCAGGAAAAGATTGCAGCGGCTCGCCCACGGGCTCGAACTTTGTCGCGGCGCAAAATTGCGGAACGAGCGTGTCGGCCAACAGCAGGACTTCGGTTCGGGGCGCTGAGGCCCCTCCCACATTTTGAAATTCCTGGACGACGTAGAGTTCTTTCGGATGCAGCGCGATGGCCATGTTGGCCGGCAACGTCCATGGCGTCGTCGTCCAAATAACGAGGCTCGCCTTGTCTTTCAATTGTCCAGTGGCAATCGGAAACTTGACGTAAACCGCGGTGTCGTTGCGCTCCTGATATTCGACTTCGGCTTCGGCCAGCGCGGTCTGCGCGCCGGTGCTCCAGAAGACTGGCTTTTTTGATTCGTAAACAAGACCTTGCTCAACAAAGACGGCGAAGGCGCGCAAGATTTCGGCTTCGTACTTTGGATCCATCGTCAGATATGGATTCTCCCAGTCGCCGAAAACGCCGAGGCGTTTGAATTGCGCGCGCTGAAGATCGACATATTTTCGCGCGAACGATTCGGATTTTTTTCGCACTTCGAGCGGCGAAAGTTCTCTCGATTCTTTCACCACCTTGTATTCGATGGGCAGACCGTGGCAGTCCCACCCCGGCACATAGGGCGCGCGCTTGCCGAGCATGGTTTGTGATTTTACGACGATGTCTTTCAGGATTTTGTTGAGGGCCGTGCCCATGTGCACGTCGCCATTCGCGAACGGCGGACCGTCGTGCAGCACGAACAGCTTGGCGTCGCGGCGCGATTTTTGGATTTGCTCGTAGAGCCGCGTTTCCTGCCACGATTTTAGAATCGCCGGCTCGCGCGTCGCCAAATTTGCCTTCATCGGAAAATCGGTGCGCGGAAGATTAAGCGTTTCTTTGTAACTCTGGCTCATCGCAGGCGCGCCTACCTAACATCCGCACATCGACAAATCAACGCACCCGCCATTCATCCGGCGAATGGCGCTTTTGTGATACCGTAAATGAGCAAAGAAAAGATCGACAGCGTATCACGACAATGTAGGCAGCCGTGGTAACGTGCGGTGGACTGGGAGTTCACCGCCAAGGCTACGGACGCTTATATGAGACGATATCTTCCCTTTGCTATTGTTGCGGCAGTCGCGTTAGTCACAATCACCAGCGCAATTCTGTTCTATCGTGCGAAACGGTCGCCTGCTCTCATGATGAACAAAAATGGTAGCGCAGTCGAAATGAGAGCTGCGGGAGACAGTCACGTCCGCGGCAATCCGAACGCCCTTGTCACGCTGGAAGAATTCGGCGATTTCGAATGTCCGCCTTGCGCAAAGCTTTCGGAGCCGATCAACCAACTCGAGAAAGATTACCGTCCTAGTCTGCGCGTGGTTTTTCACAATTTTCCGCTCGCCATGCACGCGCACGCGCGCGAAGCGGCACTTGCAGCCGAGGCGGCTGGTTTGCAAGGCCGCTTTTGGGAAATGCACGACTTGCTTTATCGCGAGCAATCCGTCTGGAGCAAAGCGGCCGAAGTGCGCACCTTGTTTAACTCCTATGCCGGCATTCTGGGTTTGGGTGTCGAGCGATTCAAAAAAGACATGGACGGCGAACAGACCAAAACACGCGTGACGGCCGATCAGAAACAAGGCACTTCGTTAGGTGTGCGGAACACGCCGACAATTTTCGTGAACAATCGCCCGGTCGATCTGAGGTCGGTAAATTCGGATACTTTGCGAACGGCGGTGGAGGAAGCCGTGAAACCGGGACATCCCTCGTCATAACTATTGAAAGATCGACAAACGTGACCGCATCGCGCCTTCGTCTCATCCTTTACATAATTGCCGCTGTGATTTCGCTGGTCGGCTTGGCTGAAGCAACATATTTGACGGTGCTTTACCTTGCCGGCGAAACCGCGGTCTGCGGTGGATCGGCCGATTGCTTCAAGGTTTTGGGCAGCGCTTACGCAAACATCCACGGAGTCCCGATCGCCGGTTTCGGGGCGATTGCTTATTTCATCGCCTTCAGCTTCGCCACCTTTACTGCTTTCGGCTACACGGGTGCTGGCAAGTTTTTTGCGCTCGTCGTCATGTCGATGTTTCTCGCCACGCTCTGGCTGCTTTACGTGCAAGCGTTCCTGCTCCACGCCTTCTGCAGTTACTGCTTGTTTTCCGCCGCAATAATATTTTTCCTTGCCGGGCTGGTAGTTGCGGCGCCTTCTTCAGA
>CATPCN010000055.1 GCA_955652855.1 uncultured Chthoniobacterales bacterium
CCGATCCAGAAGTTCATAACTCGGCTCTTCGTCGATAAACAATGATCGCGCCAATCGTGATCGTGATGACCAGTCCGATTCCGAACTCGTCGATGATATATTTCGTCGGGCCGGTGTCACGCGTCAGCGGAGTGCAAATTGATTGGATGAACAGATTGTGACTGGCGTGAAAAATAGCGGCTGGCCAAAGACTGCCGGATCGCAGCGCCAGCCACGCTAGAATGAAGCTATCGGCCACGACCATCAACGTGAAGCAGGTCAGGCCAAACCATGGCGGACCACCCGCGTTGTAGTCTGCGAAAAGCAGAATCGGATAATGATAAACCGCCCACATTAATCCGCTGATGACGCCAATCGCCGGAAAGCCGACCACTTTCGATAACTCGGGCACGAGAAAACCGCGCCAACCAATTTCTTCACCGAGCGCTCGTGAAAGTTTCGCGACCAGCCCGAGCGTCGCCGTAAACAAAACGAAAAGCGCGAGCGTGAGAGCCGGCGGAAAATTCGTCCAACCGAATTGTTCCGCCGTTTTCGACAAGATCGACATATTGAAGCCGCCGAGACCGCTGAGCCAAACAACCAGGTAAACTGGAAGCACGTAAGCGATCGGGATCAGATAACCAAGCCATGCGTAACGCGCGCTTCCCCATTTCCAGGGAAGATCGCGCACGCTTTCGCGGAAAATCTTTTTTGTGGCAAAGGCGGCCAGCGCCGGACTCCACATCCCGCCGGTGACATAAAGCAGATTGCCCGCATCCATTTTGCCCGCGTGCAAGATGAATGCGTTAAACACACCGCTGAACAGCATGGTCAGTGCGTAGAAGCAGCCGATCTTTTTCCAAATGCGCGCGTTCGATTCGTTCATGGGACGCTGGAAGATTTTTTCGGGACTACAGTTTTTCGGCAACGATTTCCAGGACGAGCGGCGTGATCATCAAGGAATTCGGATTCGCTTCGGCTCCGGCTAAGTCAGCGCGCACCTTGTCCGAAAACTTTTGATCAATCCGGCCCATCTCTTGCAGGCGCGGAAGATAGACGTCAATAAATGTGGCCGGCCATTGCCACATCTCATCGCTAGGCCTTACCGCGAAGATATGCGGCGTAGCCGAGCGAATGACAAAATCGTTCTGCGATAGCAGCTCTGGTAATGCGGAAGCAGAATCCGGTTCGCCGCCGGATTCGCGCCACGTTGCGATCACATGCTCGCGGAATTCTTCCTGCACTGGCAAGCGCGGCAAGAACCGCCACGTCTCGTAATGCCCGTACTCATGAAAGATCGAGATGCTTCCTTTTCGCATAACGCCGCGGAGTTTCTTGATCAGCAATGCCGGATCAGAAACAAACGAGAGCACCCAGCGGCACCACGAAAAGTCGTAATCCCTTTTGGGTAAATCATCCGTCATCAAATCGAGCTCGTGAATCTTCACGTTCGCGAGAGAGCGAGCGCGGGCTACTTCCTTCAACGCGTTCACGAAATTGTTGGAGCGCTCGAGGGCGGTTACTTCGCCATTCGGTCCGACAATTTCGGCAAGATCGACAGTCGCATAGCCGGGTCCTGCACCGACATCAAGGACGCGACTGCCGATGGTGATTTCAGCTCGTCGCCAGCAATCCAAAACCACTGGACGCCAGACGCGATGTTGCAGTCCGAGTCGCGCAATTTCTTCGTCGTGTGTGCCGAGAACGTAATCTCGCTCCATTGCCATCAGCTGATGGTCGCTAACCACAACTTCTTTGCCACTGGATTCTTATGGCACCGTCAGCCAGCCGCGGAATCTTTTGCCCGCCAATAAACGAGACTGGTGCCACGAATTCTGCGCAGGCCCAATCGTCGCGCTGATTTCAGTTCGTCCAGGGCGCGCGTGACTCCATTCCAGACTCCATAATCGTGCCAAATGATAGTGGCGTTGATTGTCGCAAGTCGAAACGCCTCCTCCGAGTCGTGGATCGCATACTCGTAAGCATGCGATCCATCCACGAATACCAGGCCAACTTTACCGTAATGAGCGGACCAATCATACGAAGCGGAGTCGCCCAATAGCTGAACAATTTTAGTGGTGCACTCGCGCCAAGGTCCCTTGTAACTGCGAAAGCGTTGACCGGGCGTTGGCTTGTCGACAAAGGGACGTTCAGCTTTCATCGAACGAAATTTGGGCGTCGAATCTGCCGGCAGATCCAAAGTAAACACCTGCGTGGTTCGAGGAGAATTCAGCGCAAGATTCAGGGTTGTGCGTCCGTCGAATGTGCCGATCTCAATGATCTCTTGCCCCGGCGCGACGGCAGCAGCCGCGTGCGCGAGCAGAGCGAGTTCATGAAATCGTAGGTTCCCATAAACTCTCTCAGGTTCTACCAGGTAGACCTTCTTTGCCGAAATGACACTGCGCCATGAGACGTCGGAGAGCATCCCCGCTTGCGGCTCTCGATAGCCAGCAAGGCCGCGCAACCTTCGCGTCAGTCTTCTAAGGTTCTGCGCCAGGCGCGAAAACGGCCAATAGACATAAATCGCGATAAACGCGTTCCATTTCGCGCGCAATTTAGTTATCGGCATACTACGAAACATACATCTTCCTCGCCCGACGGAGCCGGGACAGTGACGGATTTTAATGAGAAGTCTTCTTCTGGTCGACGATCACGCGGACGAACGACTGCCGTCCAATCCAAGCTCTGCAAAGCAGACCGTCACATTGTCGATCTTGTTACGAAATCTTGCCCGACCCGAGCTAGCGTCGGTTCTACTTTCTACTTTCGTCTAGGGCGTCAGGAAAATTTTTCCGGTGTAAGGATCTTTCACTTCGGTTCCGCTCGGAAAGCCGCGCACATCAACATAACCCCCGTTCGGCGCGAACGGACTTGTGACAAAGCCGGTCTTGTTCGGAACTGGAATTCCGTACGGCACATCGCGCTTCTTGCCTTTCGTGTCCGGAGCCGCCGATGTCGCGCGCTGGGTCTGTTCGGGCGGCGTCGGACTAGGAGTCACGGTGGGCGATGCATTCGTCGTTGACTGCGCGCTAGCATCCTTGCGACGCGGATGCTTTTGCGGATGCGCGATCGAGTTACCCAGCGCCTTCAGTAATTCGCCGAGCGAACGCGCTTCGACTACGCCGCTCGTCATCACAAATCCTAAGATCGACAATATTACGGTTAGTTTAATCAGCAATCTGTTCACGCGATGGCCGCCAGTTTGGCTCATGCCGAGCGACTGTTCAAACGTTCTCCGCGTGAATAAAATGTCGATCTTGCATGCACCCGCCGGTTTCCCCCGCTAACGTGATTGCGTCGTGAACACTCTCGCTGACCGCGCTGTCACCATTCTTCATGAGTGGGTGCAATCGGAAAGCCTGCGGAAACATTGCTACGCCGTCGCTGACTCGATGAAACATTTCGCGCAACTGCGCGGCGCGGATGTCGATCTTTGGGAAGCGGTCGTTTTGCTGCACGACATGGATTACGAGCGTCATCCGAATCAGGAGCGCAGCCCGAGCGAAGGCCACCCGTTCGTCGGCGTCGCGTGGCTGCGCGAGCACGGCTGGAGCGAAGAAGTCTGTCGCGCAATTCTTTCGCACGCCGATTACTCGGGCGTCGCGCGCGAGACGCCGCTTGAGAAAACTCTCTACGCCGTCGATGAATTAGGCGGGTTCGTCATCGCGGTCGCGCGCGTTCGGCCGACGAAAAGCATCCACGATGTGGATGTTGCCGCGGTAAAAAAGAAGATGAAGGACAAAGCCTTCGCGCGCGCCGTCAACCGCGAAGACATCGTGCACGGAGCTGCCGAGCTAGAAATGTCGCTCGATAACGTGATCGCGGAAGTCATCGCTGCGTTGAAGTCAGACGCCAAGCGGCTCGGTCTCGCCGGAATTGCGACTCAGTAACAGCGGTTATTCCTCAGACGAAGCGTCCTTCAGATGGCGTAAAAGTTCACCGCGAGCGTGATCTTCCCCATGATCGCTGGCGTGACGAAGAATAACGCCGGCCGCCGCCATTGCGCTGGGTCGCGTCACCACTTCCGCGCGCAGAATTTCCAGGCAAGCGCGGCTCCATTTTTTTCGGCCGCGAAACACGGGCTTCTCCTCTGCCTCGCTCTTCGCGCGGCGGGCCGGCCGCATTGTAGTCAAACCCTTCGGCTTTCTTTCGCACGATCCCCCGACCGATGAAACGCTCAAGCGAACGCAACTGGCCCTGATCTTCCGGCGTGACGAAGCTGATCGCATCGCCCACGGCATGCGCGCGACCCGTGCGACCGATCCGATGGACGTAATCCTCCGAGTGCATCGGAAAGTCGTAGTTCACGACATGCGAAATCCCATCGATATCGATGCCTCGCGCAGCGATGTCCGTGGCGACAAGCACACGCACCGCTCCCGACTTGAAATCCTTCAAGGCGCGCAGCCGTTGATTTTGCGAACGATTCGAATGAATCGTGCCGGTTTTGATCCCGCTGCTCTCGAGCCGGCGTGCGATGCGATCGGCGCCGTGTTTCGTGCGGGTGAAGACCAGCACGGTGTCGAACTGCGGATCAGCCAGCAGGTGCAGAAGAAGCGCCGGCTTCAAATGCGGACGCACATCGTAAATGAATTGGGTGACGGTTTCCGCGGGGTTCGCGCGACGGCCTATCTCGATAATCGTGGGAGAGTGTTGGAACTCGTGCGTTAACTTCTCGATCTCACGCGAGAGCGACGCCGAGAACATGAGCGTCTGGCGTTTTTGCGGCAACGCTTTCACGATTTGCCGGATCGGCGGAAGGAAACCCATGTCGAGCATGCGATCGGCTTCATCAAGCACCAGGAATTCAATTCCAGAAAAATTGGTCAACCGCTGGCCCATCAGGTCGATTAACCGGCCCGGCGTCGCGACGACAAGATCGACGCCCGAACGGAGCGCTTCGATCTGCGGGCGTTCGCTCACGCCGCCGAACACCGTCGCCATCCGTAAAGGAAGATGTTTCGCATAGGCGCGCACATTCTCTTCGATCTGGACCACGAGCTCCCGCGTCGGAGCGACGATGAGCGCACGCATCCCGCGTCGTTTACCATCCGCGTTAGTGGTGGCCAGTTTGGTCAGTATTGGCAAAACGAATGCGGCTGTCTTTCCCGTTCCCGTCTGCGCAATTCCGATCACATCACGTCCCGCCAGCACCTCTGGAATGGCGGCAAGCTGAATGGGAGTCGGCTCCGTGTAACCAGCTTCCTGGATGGCTTTGAGAACTTGAGGTGAAAGTTGCAGGGCGCGGAACGGCATAAGAATGATTACTATCGTCTGTTAGCCGCGCCCCACCCGCTATCTCATCCGCACGATCCGACCGAAGGACCTGTCGATCCACCGCGCACCAGTACGCTGTAGCCAGCGGGGATCACACGCCGCACTGCTTCCCCGGTCTCCGGATCAACGCGGAGCGGCTCGTCGTGGACGCTTTGTTTAACCTCAAGCGCACGTATTGGCTTAGTGGCGTCAGTGGTTTCGTAAATATAAGTGGGCACCTGAGATTTTACCCTCGGAATTTGCTCGCGGCACGCCGCACCGGCGCTTTGTGAGCTAGCTGTTTGCGTTGCTTCGCGGATACGCTCTCCGATCGCGACGTATCTCGCTTTGGGATCGAGCGATTGCCTCTGAATTGAGATTTGGCGTTCTGGTCGTGCACGTTTGGAGAGTGGTGAACCTAAGCCGCAACTGCCGATTACCTAATGGTATTGGCGTCTGACATCCGAAAACGACTTAGGCGGGTTGCTTAAGACTTCCGCACTTTGCTTCGTAGCTCTCGATGAACGCCGCGATCTTTGAATGAAAGCTTTCTTGCGCCGAATAGAGAGCGCCTATCGGTTCAGAAAACTCCTTCTGTTTAAGCTCGTCTTCGATCGTCAACGTGAGCTGGGCGAGCGTCTCGATATTGGCGCGAGAATGAAATTCCATCTCCTTGAGCTTGGAGAGAACGGCGAGAGACTTTTCCAAATCACCGGCTTGGTGTTCCGCTTTCGCGCCTTGTGTGTTTGCTGGCGTTGACGCGGTTTCAGCAGGCTGATTCTGCGGCGCACCCGGCGACTTATTTCCTTTCCCAGGTTTCGCGGCGGGCTTTGCCTCGTGATGATGTTTCTCCTGAGTGACCTTCTTCTTGTGAGCAACGTTTCGGGGATCTGACATCCCTACTGATACACTTCTTGTTCCGCCTCCGAAAGGAGACGCTTCGCGAAGCACCTTATCGCCTTACGTTTCTGAGCTCCGACTTTCTACTTTCTACCTTCTACTTTCTAATTTTCTGACGGTTACTTTTTGTTTGGGTCTTCCGCCGTTTTGGACGGAGACGAACCATCTTTGACCGGAGGACGGATATGTTCGCCGGAGGGTAGGATTCTTTCGCCAGAAGGAAGGATCCTTTCGCCGGAGGGAAGAATCACTTCGCCATCGCGAGTGATGATCGTCGTATTTTTCGATCGCTCCCAAGCCACCTGCCCATCCGAGCTCAGGAACACTTCGATATGCACGTTGGTCGTTCCGTTGCCGGCAGTCGTCCAGCGCGGCATCTTTCGCCTTGCTTGTGCTCGCGCCGCCCCCGTATGACCAGCCGACTCCCCAGCACGACTTATCGCTTCCCAACGCCAGCGCGCAAAATCCTTTGTTCACCCAACAGGCAATGCACGCATCTTCCGCCCCGCATTTTTCAAGCGCCGCTTTTTCCGCCGACGATCGGCTTCGAAGGTCGTAGGCGATGCCGTATTTGCCGGTGGCGGGCGAATAGGCAATAGCGGCGTTGGTGTTGCCACTGATCTCAATCGACCGGTCCGCTTCCCCCCGGACGAAAGCGGCGAACATGCTCGCCGCCGCGACCAACGCAATTACAGAGAGAGGTGTGCTTTTCACCTGTGCCCGCTATAAACTTTTACGTTCTAATTTTCACCTCTAATTTTCTTCACTCTTTAGCCGCACCGACTCAACTCATTGTCACGCCGTAGCCTTGGCGATGGCGGACCACCTTGTCGATCTTGCCTTAATCGTCATTGCCCAAACGACTGAACCCTTCAACGCGCCCTGTAAAAAAACTGCGGCAGGTTTCTCCGCCAAAGTTTTAAACTTTTCTATACTACTCGAGTTAGGGCGTGGCAGTTGGAGTCGGAGTTGGGCTTTGATCATTGTCTTTGCCCTTACCTTTTTGTGAGTTCGTGGAACCATTCTCGTTTCTCACATCGGCTGCTCGCGCCTGGCCATATGTTGAATTGGCCGAACCGGTTTGCGGATCTCCACCTTGGTTGTGGCCGAAGTCCGCGTTACCGGTTGCGCGATGCTCCACACCGGTCGCACTGGCGTTGTTGTCCTTCGTCGTCGTCGTCGAAGTTACATTCGCGTTGGCGGATTTCTTGTCAGCCGCCTCGGCCTTGGCATTAGCGGCGGTGGTTTGCCCGAATTCGGAGTTCGCCGAGCCGGTCTGCGGATTCCCACCCTGGCTCTGGCCGAACGCAGAGTTTCCAGGGGAGGTCGTCGAGTCATGTTTCTTGACTTTTTTGGTTTTGATTTTCTTCGTCTTTACTTTATTTCCGTCCTGATCGGTCTGCTCAGAGTTGTCGATAAAGAAATCCGACTGGGCGTCCGCCTTCGATTGGCCGTATGCCGAGTTGCCGGAACCAGTCTGCGGATTACCGCCCTGACTATGACCGAAATCTGAATTGCCTGGAGAATTTTGCATGCCCGAGTTGCCATGCGAACCGGATGGCCCATGGCCGCCGCCCGGATCGGCCACTGCATACGAACCCATCGTCAGACATGAAGCTGCTGCGATACCTAATTTGTGGATGATACTTATTTTCATTCTTATCTCCCTTTCACTGATTTGATTTGCGCGCACCGATCAGAGAATTTCCCCTCTGATCACGCAAAGCTTAATATAAAAGCATGTAGCGTCACGCTCAGTTTTCTCTGCGATAACTTTTTATTTTAGCCATTCATTCGCTCAGCTTCCCTTCGCTCTCCGCTACAACACTCGTCCCACGTCGTGATCCCAACCAACCGCCTATGTCGCTCGCCCCACTCGCTCCATTCTACTTCCTACTTTGTGGCTTTCTTCAAACGCTTCCTTGTTCACAACATATGGCATCTTCGTCGGGTCGCCGCCGTAGTTCCCTTCCAGCACGTCGATCACGGCCTGGGCCGTGCGCCCAGCCATGCCTTTGTCCGGATCGACCGAGAGCCGCGTGATCCGCGCGCCACTGGCGAAGTGATGGAACAGCCGCGTGCGGTCGGCGATTTCGGGATCGAGGAG
>CATPCN010000056.1 GCA_955652855.1 uncultured Chthoniobacterales bacterium
GCGCGGGCTGGTTCGGCAGCGCGGTGGTGTCGACCACTTTCGGTTTCGGACGGTCGGCCAATTCTTCCGGGGAAATGAATGCGGCGGCGGCTGGCTCCGGCACCGCCGCGCCCTTTTTCTTGAGCTGCTTCTCGATTGAGCGTTGCTGTTTGGACAATTCCTTCTGACTGATCTCGAGCTGGCCTTTCAAATCGGATCGGCGCAGCCGGCGATTCAGTTTCCACTCGTTCAGTCGCGCGATGTTCTGGCGCGTGCTCGCAACCGTTTGCCTAACAATGAAAATGGGACGCAGACCGGTCATGAGAATGAGACTGGTGACATAAATTCCGGCGAGCAAAATGACCGAGCCGACGGTGCCCATCGTTCGCTGAAGCAAATGCCGGCCAAAATAATAACCGACCCAACCGCCCGGGCCTTGAATGTTAAATGCCGAATGCCAGCTGCGGAGAAAATGCGTTTGCAGATGCAGCAAACAGGCGCCTGAAGCGATGAAGAGAATGATCCAGAGCGCTCTCGGTATAACGCGCAGCTCGGCATGAAATAATTTCGCGGCGCCGAAACCGAGCAGCACCGCGGCGAGCAAATACGATGCTGCTCCGATCATTAAGTAACAAAACCCTGCGACGATCGCGCCGAGCGGTCCGATGAAATTTTGTGCGGGCCGATTCGGCGGCGAGACGTGACTAAACGGCACCCACGATGGCAAATCTTTCGGCGTGTAAGAAATCAGCGCGAGAAAAAGCAGCGTGCCAACGCCGAGCAAGATGAGCGCGAAGACTTCGTTCCAAGCGTTGTTTTTGACTGAGCGAGCCACCGCGCATCACAGTAATGCGATGGGCGCGCCTTTCAATTTCAATGTCGCGTTCAGTCGCTTTTATCGTCGTGCGCTTTGGTCTTGCGCCCTGCGGGGATTAACCAATAGTCTCCCAGCGCCCAATGCGATTTCTTCACTGCAAAAATTGCATCGCTTTCGCCGGTGTCATTTTGATCGCCCTCTGCTGCTCCTGCGAGAAGCACCACGCCGACGAGCTGTCGGATCAGGCAACGAAACCAATGGAGCGCGAAAACCAAACCGGCGCGGAGTCGGAAAAAGCATCACCTTCGGTGTCACCGACTCCGGCAGAATTTTTCCCCGGGAACAAACCCTAGGCAAAGATCGACATGGCTAAACACAAATACGCGACGTCGCCGCCCAACCTAACGACGATGCCGCCGGGCGTGCCCTACATCATCGGCAACGAGGCCGCCGAGCGTTTTTCCTATTACGGCATGAAGTCGATTCTGACCGTCTTTATGGCGCATTACATCCTCAACAAAATGGGCGCGCTCGCTCCGATGCAGGAGCACGAGGCCGACAAGTACACGCACTATTTTGTCTCGGGCGTTTATTTTCTTCCAATCCTCGGCGCGATCGTCGCCGATGGTTGGATCGGTAAGTATTGGACGATCTTCTCGCTCTCCATCGTCTACTGCCTCGGTCACCTCACCCTGGCATTCATGGATACTTCCTTCGGCATCGCCATGGGCGAACGCACCATGCTAGCGCTTGGACTCATTCTGATTTGTCTCGGTGCGGGTGGAATCAAGCCGTGCGTCTCAGCGAACGTGGGTGATCAGTTTGGCGAGTCGAACAAGCATTTGCTCTCGAAAATGTTCGGTTGGTTTTATTTCTCCATCAATGCGGGCTCGTTTATCTCGACGCTGCTCTGTCCATTTCTCCTCGCTGATCCGCGATTCGGTCCGCGCTGGGCATTTGGAATTCCGGGCGTTGCTATGTTCATTGCGACCATTTTTTTCTGGGCCGGTCGCAAGAAAATGGTGCATGTGCCGCCCGCTGGTCTCGGTTATTTGCGGGAAACATTCAGTCGCGACGGTCTCATCACGCTCGCGCGCATCGCGATGGTTTACGTTTTCGTCATCATCTTTTGGGCGCTGTGGGATCAGAGCAACGGCATTGAGTGGACGTTGCAGGCCGAAAAAATGGATCTGCGCGTGCCGTGGTTGCCGTGGATCGACATGGGCTTTTCGCCATTTCACTTTCATGCCGGCTGGGGCCTGACGTTGTTGGCCGCTCAAGTTCAGACCGCAAATCCAATCCTGATTCTGATCTTCATTCCTCTCGTGAACTATGTCATTTATCCAGCGGTCAGCCGCTTCTTTCCGCTAACGCCGTTGCGCAAGATCGGCATCGGACTTTTTCTCACAGCGCTCAGTTTCATCGCGATCGTGTGGATCCAAGGTCAGATTGATCAGGGCCTGAAGCCGTCGGTCAACTGGCAACTGCTCGCCTATGTCATTCTCACTTTGGGCGAAGCCATGGTATCGATCACCGGTCTCGAATTTTCTTACACGCAGGCGCCAAACTCGATGAAGAGCTCCGTGATGGCGTTGTGGCTCCTCGCTGTTTCCGCTGGAAATTTCTTCGACGCGCAATTTAACGCGTGGGACGTGCTGCCCGGCGGCGGCCACAAATTGACGGACTATCAGTTCTTCACCTTTTTCACGATTCTGATGTTCTCGGCCGCGGTTGTCTTCGTGATCGTGGCCAGCTTTTACAAAGGTCGCACCTATCTGCAATCGCAGCAGCCGACGCTCGACGAATTGGCAACAGAGCCGATTCTTTCCAGCGGCTCGCCGACTTAAAGGTGTAGGGCGGCTGTCTCCAGCCGCAAATCGGAACAATTAGTGTGAGGACACGCGCCTTTACACCACCACGCTTTACATTGCGCCTAACGAGTCGCACATTCCGCGATGCCAAATGTCGTCACGTGGTTGCGGGCCAAGGATGCGAAATGGTTTCGCCCTGTTTTCGCGAAACATCCGGCGGTCCGCGTTTGGAACGCGCGCGCGCAATCAATTCCGCTGGAAAAAATGGACGGACTCTTGCTCACCGGCGGTCCCGACATCGCGCCGGAATTTCTTCGCCAGCCCGTGCCTGATCCCTCCGTCCTGGATAAAGATGTCGATCCAACGCGCGATCAATGGGAATTTGCCGCCGTGCAAGATGCACTCAGTCGCGAGTTGCCGATCTTCGCTATCTGCAAAGGCATGCAAGTTTTCAACGTCGCGCTCGGCGGCACGCTCAAGCTCGATATTAGAGGGCACGATTTGCCGGAGCAGAAGGACCACAACATTCAGCCGCTGCGCAACGATCGCGCCGCTTCGCATCGTTTCGAAAGAGTAAACAGCTCGCACCATCAAGCGATCGAGCAGCTCGCCACAGGTTGCGAAGCGGAATCGTGGTGCACGACCGACGACATCATTGAGCAGATGCGATTGCGCGATCATCCGTTTGCGCTGGCCGTGCAATATCATCCCGAACGTGACCGCGAACTTTACGCGCCGCTTTTCGCCGATTTTATTTCTCGATTGAAGAATTCGAATTCGCCAAATCACTAACATGTCCACGCCGCAAAACACGATCGCGATCGTTTACGATTACGGATCAGACGCTGAGCCCGAGCTACATGCAGGACGAAGTCGTTTTCCCGGCGTTCGGAATCAACCGCGAAAATTTTTGGCGGCGCTGCACCGATCTCGTGTGCGAGAACTACTACGACAACGAGCTCGCTTACATGAAGGTCTTGCTCGACACCCTCGGCATGGATCGGCCGACGAACACGGAACTAAAAAAGCTCGGCAAGAAACTGAACTTTTACAAAGGCCTTCCCGAAATGTTCGACGAATTTCGCGACGCTCTGCTTACCGAAGACAAATCGCGCACGGAAATACGGTCGAGCATTATATTATTTCATCGGGACTGAAAGTGTTGATCGACGGGAGCCGGCTGCAACCGTACGTGCGCGCCGTTTTCGGTTGTGAATTTGCCGAAGATGAAAACGGCCGGATCACATTTCCAAAGCGCGTCATCAGTCACACGCAGAAGACGCAATTCTTATTTCGGATTAACAAAGGCCTCCTCGATATGTCGCAGGATGTGAACGACCACATGGACGCGGACATTCGGCCGGTTCCGTTTTCAAACATGATTTACATCGACGACGGCCCGACCGACGGGCCGTGCTTCACCGTCATGAAGAAAAACGACGGCCAGGCGATCGCTGTTTACAATCCGGACGATCCCGCGCGCGCCGGGTTCCGAAAGTGTTACCAGCTCTCCTCGCACGCCGATCGTGTCAAACATATCGCGCCTTCCGATTATCGGCCGAACACGCATCTGCGCATGCTGCTGGAGCAAATGGTGGAGGAGATTGCGAATCGCATCGTGGCCGAACGCAAAACGGCCGTTGAGACCGGTACGGTGCGCGCGCCGAAACACTGAGTTAATTTCGCGTCGATTGCGGAATGGCTTCGCGGCGCCGCATCTCCAGCGCGGATTCTAACGCCGCGGAAAAACTGAGTGCATCGTCATGCGACGTCGCGCGGTCCGCGTAAGGAATCGGCGGCGTGGACAGATCGCGAATATCAAATTCCGGCGGCACTTCTCCCATCACCTTCTCGAAAAACGACGCTGAGCTTTGCGGGAATGGAAAACAGCGCCAGAGACAATACGCGTTGAATCCATTGTTCAGCGCGGTGCGTGAAACGGTCGAGGAGACCGAGAAAACCGCGTCGATCGATTCGAAGTGGCGCAGAAAATATAACTCGGCCACCTCGCGATCATCTTCGATTTCAAAGCCGTCGAGATTCAATCGCGCCGCTTCGTTTCTCTCGGCCGGATGCGGCCGGTAGATGAGATCGCGGTCGCCCCCGTAATGCCGGCGGATGTAATCGAGACAAAGATTGAGATGTTTGATGTAAACATCGGGCGGAAGATTATGAATGAGCAAAAATGGCGTGCCGAAAAATATGACGCGACGCCGTCGATCTTGTTCGCTCGCGATCTTTTCCGAGATCGCGCGCAAATCTCCGATGCTCGGAAACTTCGCCGCGATCACATTGCCGGGCGCATCTTTCCGCAGCTCGTGGCCGCTATTGCTCAACACAATGACCGCGTCATAAATTTCGCCGGGAGTTCTTTGCAACCGCACCAATCGCACGCCGTCGCCGCCCGGATTGATCCACGGTTTGAAGTCCAGCGTTCGCTCCAATCCCACGCGTGGCTCGATGATTCGATTTTGCAGCCAACCGGATGTTGTGAAGCGGAAGTGCCAAGCGTCTCCGGTCGCAGTCAGGTCTTGATAAGCCTTCGAGGAGATGCAGAGGATTTTGAAAACGTTTGGATGCGCCGAGACAAGTGCGTTTGCCAGCGTGACCGTGCCCCCGAAACAGAGAATGACGTCCGTGTCGCGATTGATTTGGAGCGCGCTCAGCGCTCTCTGTCGCTCCCTGCTTTCGCGGTAAAGGCGAGATAAATCGCGCAAACCGCGACAAGTGGCGATGCGATCAAAAACATGTCTCGATCTGAATTCCGAGGCGAACGGTTTCCAGTTTCCATGTTCCCACCAGCTCGAATGTTCGCGCAGCAAATGAATTCCACCCGGCAAGCGCGCATGTAACTTTTGGGCCGCGGCCAGCGCGATCGGCAAACGAATCGGGCGCGTCATCGCGATCCAGAGCTTTGCGCCGGAATTGTCAACGCGGTTCATGATTGCAAGATCGACA
>CATPCN010000057.1 GCA_955652855.1 uncultured Chthoniobacterales bacterium
ACGATGTTGATCGAGCGAACCGCGGATGCGTTCGATGATCGACTTAAAGTCCGGAACGTCGTCTTCGTCCCGGAGCTTTGAGATTTCTTTGCGGACAAGATCGACAATCACCGGACGCGGGAGGTCGACTATGTTCGAAACTTCTTCCAACAGTTTGTTCACCGCTGGAATCGAACGCCGTGAGCTTACTCGCTTACGCATAGGAGCCGATCTCGTTGGCGAACGATTTTTCCGATGATAGCCGCGCAGGGCGTTCGATTCTTGCGCAGCAATTTAAGAACAAGATCGAGATGGCGCGGCGCGACGCAGAGAAGAAGGCCGCCACTGGTTTGCGCGTCGGTCAGCAGAATTTGGAGCGGACGCGCCGTCTTCTTCCAATCGATATTTTTTTTGGCGAGCTTGAGATTGTCGCGCGTTCCACC
The DNA here is from genome assembly GCA_955652855.1 of uncultured Chthoniobacterales bacterium. The sequence continues at coordinate 423 of CATPCN010000057.1, forward strand.
GGGAATGCAGTCGCGCGAGATAAGATCGACAATCTCCGGGCCGATGATCGGCACGCGATCAGGATCGACAATCGCCGAAACGTTGCTCGCGCGGCACATGGAAACGAGATGACCGACGAGACCGAAGCCCGTAACGTCGACTGCGGCGCGGACCAATCCGCGTTCGGCGAGCTGCGCGCCGACAGAATTTATTTTCGTCATCAATGCAATCGCTTTCGAAGCAAGGGCACGCGAAGTCAGGCCGCGTTTGATTCCGATGGTGACGATGCCGGTGCCGAGCGGTTTTGTGAGGATAAGCAAATCGCCGGCACGCGCTCGAGCATTCGTCATCATTTTTCCTGGATCGACAATGCCAGTCACAGCCATTCCATAAATCGGTTCGGGCGAGCGGATGGTGTGCCCACCGATAACGGCGCAACCGGCTTCTTTTGCGGTGGCGAGACCGCCGCGCAAAATGGTGGAGATTGTTTTCGTGGAGACTTTTTCTTTCGGCATTCCGGCAATGTTGAGCGCGGTGAGCGGACGGCCGCCCATTGCGAAAACATCGGAGAGCGCATTGGCCGCGGCGATCTGTCCGTAGTGAAATGGATCGTCCACGATCGGCGTGAAGAAATCGACGGTTTGCACAAGGGCGCGATGTCGATCCAAACGAAAGACGCCGGCGTCATCAGCGGCGATGGAGCCGACGATCACCTTTGGATCGCGCGAAAACGGTAACTGACGCAAAACTTGCATCAGGGCCTGTTGGCTCAGCTTGGAAGCTCAGCCAGCGCAGGACGACAGCGAAGTGAGCTTGCGAATCTGTTCGCGCGACACGCTTTCACCTCCTTTCGAAAACGTGAGTCGTTAGGCGGAGAGGATAGGAATCGAACCTACCTCGACCCCGCGTTGGCAGGACCGACAACAGTTTTGAAGACCGCGAGGACCACCAGGCACCCTTCACTCTCCGCAAAGATCGACATACCCCGCGAAGATCGACAACCCACTCGCGAAGTGTTGGTGAATTTTTACTTGGCCGCTTTGACCGCGCGCACGATCGCGTCGAAATCCGGCCAATCGCCGGAGTCGAGTTTGGAATGAAGGAGCTTTCCATTTGCGCGGATCTCAAAAGCGCCGCCGCTCGAGGGAACGAGGGTAAGCGACTTAATGCGCTCTCCGAGTTCGAGAATTTTGGCCGCCAAACTGACGGCCTTCGGCGTGTAGTTTCAAACCACGCAGTATTCGATCGACACGTCGGTTTTCATTTCGAGCTCCTTTCCGAAGTGAACGTTATCGGCAGCGCGAAAGCCGGTCAAGAAATGTGCGTCTGTGATGATTTGCGAGGTCCCTCGCTTTCGCTCGGGATGACAAGATGGCGAAGGCGTCGCGCGAGCGTAGTTGTCGATCTTGTGCGCGGTCCCTAACGGTTTCTCGTTGAGGCGGGCGCTTCGCCGCCGGCCTCTTCGCCGCCGCCAAAGAACATCGAGAAGACGACGAAGAGTTGCACTTCCGGAGATTTCTGATTCACGCCAAAGAGTGGCGACACATCCAGGCGTGTGCTGCGCGTGGGGCTCCATGCGACAGTCGGGCCGATAACGACGCTGTTGTACGGATTTCCGCGGATACCTTTGTCGCTGAAACTACGGAATAGGAATTCAAAGCCGGCTTTCAATTGTTCGTTAGGCAAAAGCGATATCGGTGTGACGATGCTTTGGGCGATACCCCATTCGCGACCGCGATCGCCATTTGTCTCCTGTTCGAAAAATCCGTTCAAAGCCCACTCGACCCGTTCGAAGAAATCTTGAGAGAGCAGAAGTCGCAATTCGTACGCGTCAGGCAAATCCATTGAAGTGTCGAAACCGGTCGGTCCAAATCTCTTTGATGGCGTGGGAGCGCCTTCATCGTGCAGAATATTTCCGGTGCCGAATTTGTATTCCGCGAAGAGGGTGGGGTTAAGCGGAATCCTGTTCCAGTCGGCGAAAGCGTAGCGCGCTTCGAGGCTGAAGGATTTATTCTGCACGTTGCCGCTAAATGCTTCGACCCTGTTTTCGATCGCTACGTTGAAGCGATAAGGCAAACCGATTTCCACTTCCTGTGTGAAATTGTGATCGGGTTTGCGAAAATGAACGACGTCGTTCTCGTAGATGACGCCGCTATAGACGGCCCCGGGCGGAAGAACGTATGCATTCATAAGTGGCGAGAAACGAGATTGCGAAAAACTGGCGGGCGCACCGTAAGCGCTGGGGAGTTCGGGAGCGCTAACTACGATGTGTTCCGCGGTGGCCGATTGTGCATTCGTGGAATGATTGATGGCGAGGAATGCGAGGTAAGCGCAGCATACCGTGGCGATGATAAGACGAGACGCACGAGTGGCGTTGCGATGTTTGGTCATCAGAGGAGTATTAAAAAGAAGATTGTTCCTCTACAAGTGGATTTCGATCGAGTGAAAAACGGAAAGTTTAGTCGGCATTAATGTTTTCCATCGAAAGTTGTTAATTATCTGAAGA
>CATPCN010000058.1 GCA_955652855.1 uncultured Chthoniobacterales bacterium
AACATCGACAGCAACGGCTGAGGAGATAGCGGCCGCGGCTGAAGCGGCATCGCTCAAAGATATCGTGTCGCCGATGGTAGGCACATTTTATCGCGCCGGTTCTCCGGACGCACCGCCGTTTGCCGATGTGGGCAAAGAAGTAAACGCGGAGTCGGTGGTTTGTATTATCGAGGCGATGAAAGTGATGAATGAAATCAAAGCGGAAACGAGTGGTGTCATCGCCGAAGTGGTCGCGGAAAATGGGAAGCCGGTGCAATTCGGTCAGGTGCTCTTCCGCGTCCGCTAATCGAGAGGTAAAGATTGAGGGCGGCGCGCCGAGCGGTCGCGCTCTACCGCATGTTCGATAAAATCTTGATCGCAAATCGCGGCGAAATCGCTTTGCGCATCATTCGCGCCTGCAAAGAGCTGGGCATTCGCACCCTCGCAATTTACTCGGAAGCGGATGTCGATTCACTCCACGTGCAATTGGCGGACGAAGCAATCTGCATCGGGGCCGCGCCGAGCACGGAAAGTTATTTGAAGATCGATCGCATCATGAGCGCGGCCGAAGTGGGCGACGTCGATGCCATTCATCCCGGCTACGGCTTTCTGGCCGAGAACGCGCACTTCGCGGAGGTGTGCGAGAGCTGCAAGATCAAATTCATCGGCCCGCCCTCCACGGCCATGCATGCGATGGGCGACAAAAACTCCGCGCGCATGTTTGCACGCAAGGCCGGCATTCCTGTTACGCCCGGCAGCGATGGCGTGGTCGAGACGGAAGAGGAGGCGCTCAGCATTGCGAAAAAGATCGGCTATCCGATCATGATCAAAGCGGTCGCGGGCGGCGGCGGTCGCGGGATGCGCGCCGTGCACAACGAAGCCAGTTTTCTCCCAGCGTTCCACACCGCACGGCACGAAGCTGAGAAAGCTTTTTCCAACTCGGCGGTGTATCTCGAGAAACTGATCGTCAATCCGCATCACATCGAATTTCAAATCATGGCCGACGCGCACGGTCATGTCGTGCACCTGGGCGAACGCGATTGTTCCATTCAACGCCGGAACCAAAAAGTGATCGAGGAATGTCCATCGCCGCTCATGACCGCGGGCTTGCGGAAAAAAATGGGCAACACCGCGGTCAAGCTCGCGCGAGCTGTTGGTTATCAGAATGCCGGCACGATCGAATTTCTTGTCGATGAAAGGAATCATTTCTATTTCATCGAAATGAACACGCGCATTCAGGTCGAGCACACAATCACGGAAGAGGTTTACGGATGCGACCTGGTGAAAGAACAAATTCGAATCGCCGCCGGTGAGCGACTTTCGCCGCACGTCGCAAACGCGCAGCCGCGGCTTCACGCCATTCAATGCCGAATCAACGCCGAAGATCCGGAGAAAAATTTCCAGCCGTCGCCGGGCCGGATCGCATTTTATTATGCGCCAGGCGGTCGCGGCGTGCGGATTGATTCGCATGCTTATACCGGCTACGTCGTGCCGCCGTATTACGATTCGATGATCGCGAAGATAATCACGATCGGGGCGACGCGCTCGTCGGCGATCGATCGGATGCGTCGCGCGCTGGAAGAGTATTACATCACCGGAATCAAAACGACGGTGCCGTTCCACAGCGCGATCATGCGTAGTGCGGAATTTCGGGCCGGAAAATACGACACCGGATTTGTCGATCGCGTGATGGCTTCGGAAAACTTTGAAATCAAGGCGATGCCGGCGCGGCTGCACGAGTAAAACATTGCGACGTCTAAGCGATTGCCGGCTCTACGGTATCCTTGATTTAAGCTACGTGGAGATCGCAGACGTTCCGCGCGTGGTTGAGGCAATGATCGAAGGGAATGTCGATCTTATTCAGTTGCGCGGGAAACAGCAGACGATGAACGAAATTGTCGATCTAGCCGGCGAGCTACACAAAATTACATCTCGATCTTCCACGCCCTTGATCGTGAACGATCACGCCGAGATCGCGATAAGAGTTCCGGTGGAAGGCGTGCACGTTGGTCAAGATGACGATTCGATTGCAGTCGTCCGAGAGAAAGCTGGGCGGCCGTTGATTGTCGGAAAATCGACGCACAGTTTCGAGCAAGCAATCGCCGCGCAGCGCGAAGGCGCGGATTACATCGGATTCGGTCCAATCTTTGCGACGCCGACTAAGCCCGATTACAAACCAATTGGATTGGGCGACATCAAACGCGTGCATGTCGATGTAACGCTTCCGATCTTTTGCATCGGCGGAATTAAGATCGACAATCTCGAACAAGTCGTCGCGGCCGGTGCGCAACGCGTTGTGATTGTTTCCGGATTATTGAAAGCGCCAGATATTTCTAAATACGCTCGCGCTTGTAAAAAGCTTCTGAACTCTGATCTCTGATGTCCGTTCTCATCGTTGGTTCCATCGCGCTCGACACGGTCAAAACGCCGGTCGAAGAATATTCCGACCTGTTGGGCGGCTCGGCGTCGTACGCTGCGCTCAGCGCGAGTTTCTTTTCGCCGGTCAAATTGGTCGGCGTAGTCGGCGACGATTTTCCGGCGTCTGAATTTGATTTTTGGAAAACGCACAAGATCGACAGTGAGGGTGTGCAACGTGTGCACGGAAAAACTTTCCGCTGGTCGGGCGAATATTCCTGGGACTTGAATACCCGCGAAACGCGCTCCGTCGCGCTGAACGTTTTCGAGCACTTCAAGCCGGCCTTGCCGGAATCGTATCGTAAAACCGATTTCGTTTTGCTGGCAAACATCGCGCCGTCGCTGCAATCGCACGTGCTTGATCAAATGGAGCGGCCGCGTTTTGTTGTCGCCGATACGATGGACCTATGGATCGAGACGACGCGGAAAGATCTAGATGCGCTTTTGCCGCGTGTCGATCTTCTCATTCTCAACGACAGCGAGGCGCGGCAGATGACGAAAGAGACGAGCTTGATCAAAGCAGGGCGACGTATTCAGGGCGTTGGGCCGAAATTTGTCGCGATAAAAAAAGGCGAGCATGGTGCGCTCCTTTTTGGAGAAGACGAATTTTTTAGCTGCAGCGCTTATCCGCTGGAAGACATTCACGATCCGACTGGGGCGGGGGATAGCTTCGCTGGAGGGATGGCCGGCTATTTGGCCGGCACCGTGAAGACGGTGCACTTCAGCGATCTGCGCAAAGCAGTGATTTACGGTAGCGTGGTGGCGAGCTTCTGTGTGGAAGCATTCAGCCTGGAGCGGTTGCGCAATTTGACGACGGAAGAAATTGCGAAGCGCTACGAAACGTTCAAACTGATGAGCCAGTTCGAGGTTTCAACATGATGAATCGACTCGTTAGGCAAATTGGACTTGTCGCTATCTTTCTCGGTTTAGCGATTGTCGATCTTAGCGCGCGAGCGCCTTGGATGACGCTGCAAGGCGGTCGCTATCTGGTAAAACGTGCGAATGATGGCGACAGCTTTCACGTGAGTCTGAATGGCAGGGAATATATTTTTCGGCTCTATTTTGTGGACGCGCCGGAGACCGATACCGAATTTCATGATCGCGTGCAGGAGCAGGCGAAGTATTTCGGAATCACCATGCCACAGACGATCAAGCTCGGTGAGTTGGCGAAGGATTACACGCGTGAAAAATTAGGTCAGTCGTTTTTGATTCGCACATGCTGGGAAGATGCGATGGGGCGAAGCCGGCTAGAGCGCTTCTACGCTTTTATTCAAACGAACAACGGTGATCTCGGTGAACAATTGGTCGAGAACGGCCTCGCCCGAATTCACGGCGAGAGCGCGAAACCCGAAAGTCTGAACTCCGCCGCGGCAGAGTGGCAAAGGCTCAAGCAGTTTGAAGTAAAAGCGAAACAAGAGAAAGTCGGTGACTGGGGCGCACGCGCCGGTCGGATGACGACGCGCGCGAAGGAACCGGAGAGCACGAAGGGGGTGGATCCTTTCGATACTTTCTTTCATGCGGAGAAAATCGCACCACAGAACAGCTCGACCGAGCCCGGGATTTCGCCGCCGGCGCCTAGTGTTGCGCCATCCGCTCAATCAACAGGTGCGGCGGTTGTATCGAACAGCGTTCCAGCCGAAGCGAAGCTCGATGTTAACACGGCGTCGCAAGCGGAACTCGAAAATATCTCCGGAATTGGACCGGTCATTACG
>CATPCN010000059.1 GCA_955652855.1 uncultured Chthoniobacterales bacterium
AAGGAAGAAAACAGGCACGTATCTTGACGTAGCGGGCGGCGGGAAACTGGGATTCTTGCGATGGGGAGCAATCGCTGCGGCGATTTTGATGTTCGCCGCACTCGGCTTCTGGCTTTACCGCCCCAAGCCGTTGGCAAAGTCTCCTAGCACCCCCACCCTCCCTTTATCGGAGGCCACACCCACACCGGCTCAGCCGATCCCGAACAAAAGCATCGCGGTGCTGCCTTTTGACAATCTGAGCGGCAACCCCGAGAACGCCTACTTCAGTGAAGGGATTCAGGAGGAGATTCTCACCCGTCTTGCCAAGATTGCCGATCTCAAAGTGATTTCCCGCACGTCCACGACGCGTTACAAGAGTTCGCCCGACAATTTGAAGGAAATCGCCAAGCAGCTGGGCGTTGCAAACATTCTCGAAGGCAGCGTGCAGCGTGCGGGTGAGCAGGTGCGCGTCAACGTGCAGTTAATCAAAGCCGAAACCGACGGGCATCTCTGGGCAGATACTTTTGACCGCAAGCTCACGGACGTTTTTGCGATTGAAAGCGACATCGCAAGAACCATTGCTGATACACTCCAAGCCAAGCTTAGCGGTGCCGAGCAGCACGCTATTGCCGCACAACCGACAGATAACTCGGAAGCGCATCAACTGTATTTGAAGGGTAGATATTTTTGGAACAAGCGGACTGGGTCAGATTTGCGTAAAGCGATCGATTATTTTCAGCAGGCAATCGAAAAAGATTCTAGATACGCGGTCGCCTATGCCGGGCTGGCGGATGCCTATGTATTATTGCCGGCTTTCGGAGCGGGAGCGCCACGAACGTCAGTTCCGAAGGCTAAAGCGGCGGCTAGGAAGGCTCTGGAGCTTGACAACAGTCTGGCTGAGGCGCACACCGCGCTGGCGATAGCGCTTTGGTCTTATGATTTCGACTTCAATCAATCTCAGGCGGAATTTCAACGCGCGATCGAGTTGAATCCAAACTACGCTACGACCCGTATGTGGTACGGGACTTGGGTCTTGATGTCTCTGGGCCGATTTGATGACGGCATTTCCGAAGTAAAACGCGCACTGGAGCTTGATCCTCTCTCGCTGGTTACCAATACCGATCTTGGTAACGCCTACGCGAACGCCCGCCGCTATGACTTGGCGATCGATCAAGCTCAAAAGACGGTGGAATTGGATCAAAGCTTTTACTATGCACACCAGACCTTGGGCCAGGCACTCGAATTAAGAGGCGAATTTACCCAAGCCATCGCGGAATATCAGAAGGCATATCAACTAAACGACGATCCAAGCCTTCTAGGCTTCGTCGGCCACGCTTATTCTGCCATGGGCCAAAGCGGAGAAACGCGCAAGATATTGAACCGGTTGGGCGAAATTTCCTCGCAGCGCCCCGTGCCTGCCTACAGCTTTGCCCTTCTTCATCTTGCCCTCGGTGACAAAGAAGAAGCGATTCGCTGGCTGGAGAAAGGTTATCAGGACCGCGAAGGCTGGACCATTGCATTAATCAAAATCGATCCATTTCTCGATCCCTTGCGGGATGACCCCCGTTTCGAACAGCTTGTAGCGAAAGTCTTTTCAGGGGCCAAGCCCGACGAGTAAGTGAGCAACGATCGGCCGATGTCGGTTTTAAATTAGTTCTGAACCTGACGGCTCTAAACGATGGCGCTTCAAGAGACTTGTCACCCAAGTCGGGATTGGTAAAGTCGTGCCGACCGCCCATGAAGCGCGCGTGTTTAGCCATGAATCTATTTTCCTCAATCTCACGGAGCGTCGTTGTCGCCGGCCTCATTTTCCTGACCGGCGCGGCCTTGGCTTCGTCCAGGCGAACGCACGAACCGCCGGTCGTGTTGATGAGTGGCTTAGGGGAAGTGCATCACCCGGTTTCGACAAAAAATCACGAGGCCCAGCAATTCTTCGATCAAGGATTAAAGCTCGTTTTCGGTTTCAATCACGATGAAGCGCGCCGGGCCTTCCAGCACGCAGCGCAGTTAGACCCAAACCTTGCGATGGCCTGGTGGGGCGTCGCGCTAACATTCGGCCCGAACTACAACCTGCCAGTCGATCCAGAGCGTGAGAAGGCAGGATTCGATGCGGCGCAGCAAGCGCTCGCGCTGCAGGAAAACGCGTCCGAACCCGAGCGCGCTTATATTACAGCCGTCGCCGAGCGTTATTCAAACGACCCGAAGGCTGATCTCCATGCTCTGGATGTCGCATATAAAAATGCGATGCAAAGGTTAGCGACTCGTTACCCAGATGATCTCGATGCGGCCACGCTTTTCGCGGAGAGCGCTATGAATTTGCGGCCGTGGCAGCTTTGGACGGCCGATGGTTTACCTGCGGAGGGCACCGAAGAAATTGTGTCGGTTCTCGAGTCAGTCTTGCGCCGCGATCCGAATCATCTCGGCGCGAACCATTATTACATCCACGCCATCGAAGCATCGCCGCATCCCGAGCGGGCGCTTGCGAGTGCGGATCGCCTCCTGAAACTCGCGCCCGCCGCCGGTCATCTCACGCACATGCCATCGCACATCTATGCGCGGATCGGGGACCATATGGCTTCGGCTCATTGCAATGAACTCGCCGCTGCGGCCGACCGAAAATTCCTCGCCGCCACGCACGAGCAGGGCGTTTACCAGATGATGTATTACAGTCACAATCTGCATTTCCTCGCTTACGCGTCGTGCATGGATGGCGATTTCAACGCCGCGCAAACCGCCGCCGTGAAGCTCGTTGCGAACGTAGCACCGTGCGTGAAAGCGATGCCGATGTTGGAAGGTTTCCTATCGACGCCAATTCTCGTGTTGCTCGCGTTCGAGCGCTGGAACGATATCCTAAAGGTGCCGGCGCCAGATGCGGCATTCGCGAATAC